>JAZUOB010000235.1:0-5950 GCA_045604425.1 Clostridia bacterium | reverse complement strand
GTATATTCTGCCGGCGAGGGCGGAGGGCATGCGGGAGGCATAACTTCATCTGCAGTAGACGGAATTAAAGTTGCAGAAGCATTGCTAAAATAAAAAAGTATCATTTTTAAATGATACTTTTTTTGTCTAATATTTCACCTTTTAAATTTTTCCAAATCATTTCATTATTTTGAATTATCATATAGCCATGCTCACTATTGTCTTTAGGGATTGATACTGATCCGGGATTTGCGAAAATGATATTATCTATTTTTGTAAATTCAGGAACATGAGTATGACCGAACAAGACAATATTACCATTGCTCAGGGGTGGTATATTATCTTTGTTATATACATGACCATGAGTTGCAAATATATAATGATTATCACAGAATATACCCGAGAAACAGGGAATAATCGGAAATTTAAGAACCATTGAATCCACAAAGCTGTCACAATTGCCTTCAACTGCTATTATATCTTTTGCGCGTTCGTTCAAAAGCTCAATTACTTCTTTTGGATTATAACCTTCGGGTAAATCATTTCTTGGGCCGTGATATAGAATATCCCCTAAAATTATTAGTTTGTCAGCTTTTTCTTTTTGGTACATATCAAGCATTTGTTTCAAATAAAAAGAACTACCATGTATGTCCGATGCAATAAAAAGTTTCATAATAAATACCTGCTTACTTATAGTTATAATTGGATTATATTACATCATTAAATAATAGTCAAGAAATATTTGCAAATATTGTTAGATATCATTGACAGTAGTAACAAGATATTGTATAATATAATAAGTTAAATAGATACATTCGGAGAAGTTTTTATGGGTAAAATTTATTGTATAATTGGAAAGAGTGGCACCGGAAAAGATACTGTTCTCGCCGAGATTTTAAAAGATACAAATCTAAATATAGAAAAAATAGTTCCATATACTACACGCCCTAAAAGAGAAGGGGAAGAAGAGGGCGTAAATTATCACTTTGTTACCGACAGCCAGCTAAATCAAATGATACAGGATAATTTAGTCATTGAAAAAAGATCATATAACACTGTGAACGGAATTTGGAATTATTTCACCGCTTCAAAGAATATTGATGATTCAAAAAACTATATTATTATAACTACACAAAAAGCGCTTGATAAGTTCTTTGACTTCTTTGGAAATAATCGTATACATGTAATTTATCTTTATCTTGATGATAAAACACGTCTTGAAAGATGCATAATGAGAGAGTCAAATCAAGCATCTCCAAACTATACAGAAGTTTGCAGAAGATTTGTTGCAGATGAAGATGATTATGACGAAGAGATAATCAAGACATACAAAAATTATACTATTATTGATACAAAAGATAATCTTACGGATTATACAGAAAGAATCAAAAATATTATTAACCAAAACAATTGACAGAGGTTCTACTATGAGTAAAGTGTTAAATGATGTTATGTATTACGACGGAAAATTGTTCAGAAGATGCAATATCACGGTTTCTGATAATTCTGCCAAAATTGAGTTTATAAACGGTGCTTTTAAAGAAGCGCCCTCTCTTTGTGTTCTTCCCGGTCTTATAGATGTTCATGTACATTTTAGAGAGCCGGGTTTTTCTTATAAAGAAACAATCAAAACAGGAAGTATGGCAGCTGCAGCTGGCGGATATACAGACGTTTGTACTATGCCTAATCTAAATCCTGCGCCTGACACTTTTGAAAATTTGGACAAGCAAATACAAATAATCAATAAAGATGCAGTTATTGGCGTGCACCCTTATGGAACAATTACAAAAATGCAGCAAGGAAATGAAATTTCTGATTTTGCTAAACTAAGCCAATATGTAATTGGATTTACTGATGACGGCAGAGGTGTTCAAAATAGTGATATGATGCTCCACGCAATGAAAAAAGCAAAACAGTTAAACATGATTATCGCTGCACACTGTGAAGATAATTCTCTTTTGAATGGCGGTTATATTCACGCCGGTGAATATGCAAAAAAACATAATCATCGAGGGATATCTTCTGCAAGTGAATATGAACAAATAAAACGAGATATTGAACTTATTCGAAAAACCGGTGTAAAATATCATGTTTGTCACGTATCTACAAAAGAAAGTGTAGAGCTTATAAGAAATGCAAAAGCGGATGGCTTAGATATTACATGCGAAACAGCACCCCATTATCTTGTTTTGTCCGATGCTGATTTGATTGAAGACGGACGTTTCAAAATGAATCCACCTCTTAGGTCGCCTGAAGATAAAGAAGCTTTAATTCAGGGAATCAAAGACGGAACAATAGATATGATAGCAACGGATCATGCACCACATAGTTTTGAAGAAAAAAGCAAAGGTCTTGAAAAAAGCGCTATGGGTGTTGTTGGTCTTGAGACCGCATTTTCTGTATTATATACACATTTAGTTATGAAAGATGTCATATCTCTAGAAAAATTGATAGAGCTTATGCATTATAATCCTAAAAAACGATTCGGGATAGACACAGAAGTAACTGACGGTACGTTCACCGTATTTGATTTGCAAGAAGAATGGGATGTAGACCCTGACAAATTTATATCAAAAGGTAAATCTACACCTTTTAAAGAAAGTCATCTTTTCGCAAAGTGCAAAATGACATTTTACAAAGGCAATCTTGTCTGGGATGAAAGTAAGCAGAAAGGAACTGATATATGAAAGCATCAATCTTTAGTATAGAATCTAATATTAAAATAGCTAACGACGTGTATAAAATGATATTGACAGGAGATACCTCTGATGTAACAAAACCCGGTCAGTTTATAAATATAGCTATCGACGGATTATATCTTAGAAGACCGATTTCAGTCTCTGATTTTGAAGAGAACAAAATAACAATCATATACAAGGTTGTAGGAAAAGGCACAGAAATAATGTCCCGTATGTCAAGAGGAGACAAGCTTGATATTCTTACAGGACTTGGCAACGGATTTGACGTATCAAAATGCCAGGGACGCACACTGTTAGTCGGAGGCGGTGTTGGCGTACCACCGCGTTATTAACTTGCAAAAGAGCTTGACAAACCTATAGTTGTATTAGGCTTTAACACCAAAGACGATGTTTTTTATGTTGATGAATTTAAGAAGATTACTGATGATGTGTATGTCACAACCGCGGATGGCTCCTTTGGTGAAAAAGGGTTTGTTACAGATGTAGTTAAAAAATTAAATGGTTATACATATACATTCTCCTGCGGTCCCGAACCTATGCTCAAAGCTTTGTATGATTGTACTGAGGTTTTAGGTCAGTACAGCTTTGAAGAGCGAATGGGATGCGGATTTGGAGCTTGTATGGGATGTTCATGCAAAACAAAATACGGAAACAAGCGTATTTGCAAAGAAGGTCCCGTGCTTGAAAAGGAGGAAATAATATGGTAAATACAAAAGTAAATTTGTCAGGTCTTGAACTTGACAACCCGATTATTCCTGCAAGCGGGACTTTCGGATTTGGATATGAATTTGCAGAGCTTTATGATATAAACATCTTGGGAAGTTTGTCCTTTAAAGGAACAACAAAAGAACCCAGATTTGGAAATCCCACACCAAGAATAGCCGAATGTACATCGGGTCTTATAAACTCTGTAGGACTTCAAAATCCGGGAATAGAAGCTGTTATAAACGAAGAACTGGCAAAACTCAAAAAGTGTTTTAATAAGAAAGTAGTTGCAAATATTAGCGGTTTTTCTATTGACGAATACGTATACTGCTGTGAAAAAATTGATAGGGAAGAGCAAGTGGGTATTATAGAAGTTAATATCAGCTGCCCCAATGTACACAACGGTGGTATGAGTTTTGGTACAGACCCTTCAAGTGCAAGAAGTGTTACTGAAGCTGTCAAAAAAGTCACAAAAAAACCTGTATACATGAAGCTGAGTCCAAATGTTACAGATATAGTAGCTATAGCAGATGCATGTGCTCAGGGCGGTGCTGACGGAATTAGCCTTATAAACACCCTAATGGGCATGAGAATTGATTTAAAATCAAAAAAACCGGTGGTTGCAAATAAAATGGGCGGATTCTCCGGTGATGCTATTCTACCTGTGGCGCTTAGAATGGTTTATCAGGTTTATGATGCTGTAAAGCTTCCAATAATGGGACTTGGCGGCGTTTCTACCGCTGAAAACGTCATAGAAATGATGCTTGCTGGAGCCACAGCAGTTCAGGTTGGTGCTGCAAATCTGGTAGATCCGTATGCATGCTTTAAGATAATTAACAATTTGCCTGAGGCAATGAATAAATACAAAATCAGCAGTCTTGATGAAATAATCGGAGCTGCACACTAAAAGGAGAAAGTAATATGAAAAGAGATGTAATTATAGCTTGCGATTTCAGCAGCAAAGAAGAAACTTTGGCATTTTTGGATAAGTTTACAGAAGAAAAACCTTTTGTAAAAATCGGAATGGAACTTTTTTATTCAACAGGTGCCGATATGGTGCGCGAAATAAAACAAAGAGGTCATAAAATATTTTTGGATTTGAAACTTTGTGACATACCAAATACTGTGAAAAAAAGCATGAAAGTACTTAGCGAATTGGATGTGGATATGTGTAATCTCCATGCTTTTGGCACTTGTGCAATGATGGAAGCTGCTATTGAAGGTCTTACACGCGAAGACGGCACAAGACCGATTCTTATAGCTGTGACACAGCTTACATCAACAAGTGAAGAACGTATGAAAAATGATTTACTTATAGATAAGCCACTAAAAGAAGTTGTTATGCATTATGCAAAAAATGCAAAAAAATCAGGTCTTGACGGAGTTGTATGCTCACCTCTTGAAGCAGGAGAAGTGAAGAATATATGTGGAGATGACTTTTTGACAGTCACACCCGGTATTAGATTTGCCGGTGGAGATGTAGGTGACCAGGTACGTGTTACTACTCCGGAAATGGCAAAAGAGCTGGGTTCAGACTATATAGTAGTAGGACGACCTATTACAGCCGCAGATGATCCAGTCGCAGCATACAGACGATGTGTGAATGAATTCACTTTGTGAAAAAAATGTCAATCTATGGAATAATAGACTACAGAGCTGAAAAGCAAGCTATAAATAATCTTAAGAATAATGTTGATAAAATAATTTTATCAAATCCGCTGGATGTTCACAATTCAATTTGCGGACATCCGGATTTGGCTGTGTGTAAAATTTCGGATAATACTGTGATTGTATGTCCATCACAATATGATTATTACAAAAATCACTTGCCGGATATCAATGTAATTTGCGGCAGGTCCGAACCGTCCGGCAAATATCCTAATGATATATTTTATAATGCAGCGTGTTTTAAGGATGCTGCAATTCACAATTTTGATTTTACGGATGAAATAACACTGTCTGTAATCAAACAGAAATTTTCAAAACATATAAACGTACGACAGGGATATTCTAAATGCAGTATATGTTTATTAGATTTTAATAAATTTATTACGGACGATGAAGGAATCTATGAAAAACTAATTTTAAATGGATTTGAAGGAATTTTTATATCCAAAGGTGATATTAAATTAAAAGAAATGAATTATGGTTTTTTTGGCGGTGCAACAGGATTATACAACAACAAATTATTTTTAAACGGAGAATTAAGATACCATAAAGATTTTCAAAAAATAAATTCATTTTTAAATAAACACAACATTGAACTTATAGAAATTAAAAAGGGATGTATAGAAGATATCGGTTCAATCATAATTTTAAGCTCATAATATAGGTTTAATTCTGTTAAATAGTTATTTATAAAACTTAGATTGTTTTTTTGATGATGTTCCCTTTTGGGTGATTTTAGTAAAGGAGTTTTATTTGCAAATGAAAAAAGTACTGTTTTGTTTAATGATAATCGCTTTTATTCTTGGGATAAACCAAAGTAATATACGCGAAGAAGAACATTCTTCTACTATTCCTACAGAAAAAAATATAGAATCATCCGAAATGAAATTAAAAACATC
>JAZUOB010000234.1:0-5803 GCA_045604425.1 Clostridia bacterium | reverse complement strand
AATCCTGAAAGGATTTATTTCGTTGAAAAAAGCACTTGCAATTGCAAGTGCTTTTTTCTGGTGGAAGAGGGTGGATTCGAACCACCGAAGCTATAAGCAGCAGATTTACAGTCTGTCCCCTTTGGCCACTCGGGAACTCTTCCATATTTAAAGGTAAGAGAAACTCTTACCTTTTGGAGCTGGTGATGGGACTCGAACCCGCGACCTGCTGATTACAAATCAGCTGCTCTACCAATTGAGCTACACCAGCATATTAAGTTGAAATGGTGGGAGTTACAGGGCTCGAACCTGTGACATCCTGCTTGTAAGGCAGACGCTCTCCCAGCTGAGCTAAACTCCCATTTTCTGCTTTGTATATGCCGTTGTCGTCAACGACGTGATTTATTATAACATAGCTAAATATTTTTGTCAACACTTTTTTTTTAAAATCCAAACCATTGTATAACTTTGCTAATGTTTTTTTTTATTTTAGTTTTTGCCTTGTAATAATTGCGACAACTATACCTTTTGTTTCTTTATAATAAGCCATTATTTTAAAAAAAAGCAAAAAAAAATTACGTCCGTTTTCGCAAGCGGCACGTAACCTTTTTCATTGTATGCAGTTAAGATTATTCAGCATCTGTTTCAGATACACACTCCTGATATTTTGCAATCACTGCATCCTCCAAAGTTCTACGCATAGCTGAGTTGATTGGATGAGCAATATCCTTAAACTCGTTTTCCGGAGTTTTTCTACTGGGCATTGCCGTAAATAATTTTTCCTGGCCTTCGATTATTTTAATGTCATGAACTACAAATGCGTCATCAAAGGTTACAGAAGCAACTGCCTTCATCTTACTTTCCGCATTAACCAATTTTACCTTTACGTCTGTAATTTCCAAGGTATTCCTTCTCCCTTCAATATTAAACACGCATGTTTAACAACATATCATTATTTTACACAAAATAATTTGTATTGTCAACAAAATTGTATATGTTTTAGTATTTTGCATAAATACTGTGGTCAAAATTATGCATTTTGTCAAAATTGATTTTTTCTATTTTCATTCATTTTTAAAAGGTATATAATATTTACAGATTAAACGATGAAATTGTATTGTTTCGTATAAGGAAAATGGGGGTTTCTAATGACGAGATTTAATATAGACGAACTTTCTTTGGGTGACCATATTCATTTTATCGGAATTGGCGGTATAAGCATGAGCGGGATTGCACAGATTATGCTTCAAAACGGTTTTCAAGTATCCGGATCCGACCGATGCGAAAGCAACATTACGTCAAAGCTAAGAGAGTTGGGGGCTAATGTATACATAGGTCATGATGCTCAAAATATACAAGGTGCATCTTTGGTCGTGTACACCGCTGCTGTTCATGGTGATAATCCCGAAATTATTGCGGCTCAGCAAAAAGGCGTTCGCCTGATAGACAGAGCTGAATGTCTTGGCGCCATTATGAGAAAATACAAAAACTGCGTAGGTGTAGCCGGCACTCATGGTAAGACTACAACCACTTCTATGATAGCTCATGCTCTTGTTTATGCCGGTGTTGACCCCACAATCAGCATTGGCGGTGAGCTTGACCTTATCGGAGGTAATATTCGCACAGGCTCTAATGAGTATTTTGTCACAGAAGCTTGTGAGTATACAAATAGTTTTTTGAAATTCTTTCCAACAGTAGCACTTATTACTAATATAGAAGAAGACCACTTAGATTTTTTCAAAGACCTTGATGAAATTATTGAAAGCTTTAAAAATTTTGCCCTTCTCACAAAAGGAGTGGGAGTGACTATAGCGTGGGGTGAAGATGAAAACATCAAAAAAGCTCTTTCAGGAACCGGCCTTGACATAATCACCTATGGTATAGGCGATTATGATTACACCGCCGAAAACATAATTTATGTAGACGGATATCCCAGATTTGACTGCTATGAAAGGGGTAAGTTTTTGTGCTCGGTTAAGTTAAATGTACCAGGAGAACATAATGTGAATAATGCTCTTGCCACTCTGGCAGTGTGCCGCACTTTGGGTGCAGACACAGAGCTTAGCGCTAAAGGAATTGAAAGCTTTAAAGGTACTCACCGTAGATTCGAGAAGAAAGGCCTTGTAAACGGTGCCATAGTTATCGATGACTATGCTCATCATCCTACAGAAATAAAAGCAACTCTTTTAGCTGCATCATCTATGCCTCATTCGAGAATTGTGTGTATTTTTGAGCCTCATACTTATACAAGAACAAAATCATTATGGGATGAGTTCTTAAGCGCTTTTGATTTGGCGGATGAGATAGTTTTGTCGGATATATATGCTGCAAGAGAGCTTCCTGACGGGGAGACTACTTCTGAAAAACTGGCAGCTGCTATGAGTAAAAAGGGCCTTAATGCCAAATATATAAAAGGTTTTGACAATATTGTTGATTATATCAAGTCGACTGCGTCCAAAGGTGATGTTATATTTACAATGGGTGCAGGGACTGTGACACAATTGGGGCCGATGATATGTGATTAAAATATCGTATTACTTACTAAGACCGAGTAAGTAATATATTACTCCGGTTAAGTTTATGCGTTGTGAATCTATTTTACAATTCTCAGAAAAAGGTGATGATGCAGCGCCTTTTTTGATATAAATAAAAATATCTTTTTAAAAATGTTATAATCCTCAAAAATATGGTAAAATATATTAGTAGGAGGAATTTTGATATGCAAGTTACACTTAATCCCGACAAAGAAATAGTAAAAAGTGTCAAAGAGGGGCTAGAAAGAACCGGTGGGTATTGTCCCTGCAGGCTTGAGCGTACAAAAGAAAATATGTGTATGTGCAAAGAGTTCAGAGACCAGATAAACGACCCGGAATTTGAAGGTTTTTGTCATTGTTTGCTTTATTATAAATCAAAAAATACGAAAGGATGATAAATATGTCTGAAATAACAATTACAAAAGAAAATTTTGAAACAGAAGTTTTGAAGTCGGAAAAGCCTGTCCTTGTAGATTTCTGGGCCGAGTGGTGTGGCCCTTGCAAGATGCTGGCGCCTGAGCTGTCAAGCCTTGCTGATGAAAAAAGCACGATTAAGGTTGGAAAGGTGAATGTAGATACCGAGGGAGAGCTTGCTGTAAAGTTTGGCATTGTAAGTATACCCACAATCCTTATGTTTGACAAAGGACAAGTGGTCAAAAAAGAAATCGGATATAGAACAAAACAAGAACTGATTGATGCATTTGGCATATAAATGTCATTTATAATAGAAAGGAGACAAATATGCAGAAATATAAGTGCAAAGTATGCAGCGTTGTATTTGAGGAAACAGAGGGCGTAGCGCCTGTATGTCCTAAATGCAAGGCCACACAAGACAAAATTGAAAAGATAGGAGAAGAACCCATGACAACTAAATACAGAGGAACACAAACAGAAAAAAATCTTCAGGCAGCATTTTCAGGGGAGTCTGAAGCGAGAAACAAGTACACCTATTTCGCATCAAAAGCTAAAAAAGAAGGCTTTGAACAAATAGCAGCGCTTTTCTTAAAGACTGCAGACAATGAAAAAGAACATGCAAAAATGTGGTTCAAAGAACTAAACGGTATCGGAACTACTGAAGACAATCTTGCAGCTGCCGCAGCCGGTGAGCACTATGAATGGACAGACATGTATGACGGATTTGCCGAGACAGCAGAAAAAGAAGGATTTACTGACCTTGCAAGAAAGTTTCGTATGGTAGCTGCTATTGAAAAAGAGCACGAAGAAAGATACAGAGCACTTCTTCATAACGTAGAAATGCAGGAAGTATTCAAAAAGAGCGAAACAAAGGTTTGGGAATGCCGCAACTGCGGACATATAATGGTAGGAACAACGGCTCCTGAGGTTTGTCCTGTATGTGACCATCCTCAAAGCTATTTTGAAATCAACGCAAAGAATTATTAAAAGTGAAAAACTCTACTGCGGAGTTGTCCTGATGACACTCCGCAGTTTTGTTGTATAAACTAATGGGAATAAATCCAAAATAATACAATGAAAAGTCGTAAAAACAGGGTTATATACAGCAATTTGTTAATAAATTATAAATTGTTGAAATAATGCTTGACAAATGATTATAACAGTGGTATTTTTAGATTGTAAAATATTAGCACTCACCTCTTTAGAGTGCTAATAATCAAGAAGGTGACAGTATGGATTTAAATGACAGAAAACGCAAAATCCTACAGGCTGTAATAGACGAATATATCGGCACAGCGGAGCCTGTAGGCTCCCGTGCTATTTCAAAAATACAGGAGCTGGGGCTTTCCAGTGCCACTATTCGCAATGAGATGGCTGACCTTGAGGAAATGGGGTATCTTTTGCAGCCTCACACCTCTGCAGGCAGAATACCCTCTGATGAGGGATACAGATTTTATGTAGATTCTCTTATGTCCAGATACCGTCTTGGTATGGAGGCGATAGAAAATCTTCATCTGGAGCTTGAAAAGCGAGTAAGCCAACTGGATAAGCTTATCAGAAAAGCAGGGGTCATCACAGCAGCACTCACCCAGTATACCACCTTTGTTACAACTCCTGAACATAATCTTGCAAAAATCAGCAAGGTGGATATAGTACATCTTGGAGAAAACAAAACACTTATTATCGTAGTCACACAAGACGGCTTGGTAAAAAACAGAATGCTCAGAACAAGTATAGGAGCAGAGAATTCACTAAAGCTTGCAAATATTTTGACTGATAAGCTTCAAGGCTTGTCTGTTGATGAAATTGATTTTGATAAAATTCGGGAGATTGAGGCTGAGGTTTCAAAAAATCTCGGTCTGACTTCCAGATTTTTTATAAATATACTTGATTTTGTATATGAGACGATATCAGAGCTTTATACTACAGATATATATGTAGATAACACTCAATCTATTTTCAATTTTCCGGAGTACAGAGATATTGATAAAGCAAAACAAATGGTTAAATTTCTCGAAAATCCGGACGATCTTAAAAAGGCTGTTATTCACAGCACCGACTCAGATGATATCAAGGCGTCTATTGGCAGGGAGAATTCCCTTGCACCCTTGAAGGATTGCTCAATAGTCACTGTCAATTATTCTCTGGGCGATAAATCTGTGGGTAAGCTTGGAGTAATCGGTCCTAAGCGTATGGACTATGCAAAAGTTTTTGCCAGTCTGGACCTTATTTCAACCCATATTGACCGTATACTCAATCTATATCACGAAGAAATAAATCGGGAGGAGGATATTCATGACTGAAAACAAAGAAAAAGACCAGGAAGAATTACAGACTGAAGAAGTCATGGAGGAAACTTCAAAAGAAGCTGAAACCAAAGAAGAGCCGGAGATTGACCCGGCTAAACAATGGGAAGATAAATATATACGACTTTATGCAGAGTTTGACAATTTCAAAAAGCGCTCACAAAGAGAAAAAGATGCCCGCTACGGTGATGCTGTAATAGACACAGTCAAAGAAATTCTTACGGTAGCAGACAATCTGGAAAGAGCCTTGGCGCTTGAAGTCACCGGAGAAGAAGCACAAAAAACCCAAGAAGGTGTGGCTATGGTGTATAAGCAGCTTCAAGAAACCCTTCAAAAGCTTGGAGTCACAGAAATCAAAGCTCTTGGTGAGCAGTTTGACCCAAATCTTCACAACGCAGTTATGCACATAGAGGACGAAACAATTGATGATAATACAATTGTAGAGGAATTTATGAAAGGTTACATTTATAATGGGACAAGAGTAGTCAGACACTCTATGGTAAAGGTTGCCAACTAAAAATTGCTTATATCACTACTTTTTGTTTGGGGCGGTATCAAACATACAGCACC
>JAZUOB010000233.1:0-3724 GCA_045604425.1 Clostridia bacterium | reverse complement strand
ATGCAAATATCCATTCGGCTCCGGCGGAAATCTTGTCTGGACAGCCGTATATACTCCGTCCTCAAGGTCTTTGTTTATTGCTTCGTGAATAAAATTTGTACTGATGTCTTCCATGCTTTGTATCCTTTCCGTTATTTGAGCATATTTATACTTTCATCTATACGGGATATAACCTCATCGTATCCCAGAGCCTCCATAATCTCAAAAAGATCCGGAGAATTCTTTCTGCCTGTGACTGCAACTCTGATTACAGAACTTACCTGTCCTACATGACCCCTATAAGAATCCGGGTCCTTTTTGAATAATTTCGGTGCTTTTGCATAGCCTAAAGCTTCACTCATATCTCTAACACCGGGGAACCAGGTTTCAGCTGTGACAGACGGCGTATATACTTTTTTGTACTCTTCAAGTATTTCTATCATGTTTTCCTTTGGAAGTATATCTTCAAAGTCTCTTTTTCTGTCCCATAGCTTTTTGTAAAAGTACTCTGCATAAGCCGGTGCTTCGTCCCATTTAACAAGTTCTTTTCTGGGTTTAATATCATTTCTTTCCACACCGAATACGGCTTGTGTATAAGAAATATCTTCGCTTATTACATCATAAAAGGCTTTGTCATTTTCTTTTGCCCAGGATAAAACTTCGTCTGTGACAGCTTCTTTGGTCATTGTAGAAATATAGTTCTTGCTGATGTCACTAAGCTTGACCATATCAAACAAAGCTCCTGCTTTGCTCATTTTTGAAAGTGAAAATTCAAATTTTTCGTTTAGAGCTTTTGGATTTTCTTCTCTCCACTGCTCATAATTGGAGTTTGCAATAGTCAAAAGATACTCTATGACAGCGCCCTTAGGAAAACCGACTTTTGAATAGAATTCAACTGCTGCTTCAGGGTCCTTTCTTTTTGAGAGCTTTCTTTTCCCACCGTCTTCTTCTTTCATGATTGGAGAAATATGGCTGTATCTTGGTCTTTCAAATCCAAGAACATCAAAAAACTGTACATGAATAGGTACTGATGAAATCCATTCATCACCACGTATTACATCTGTAGTACGCATCAAATGGTCGTCTATAGCATGAGCAAAATGGTATGTGGGGATTCCGTCCGATTTAAGAATAACCACATCCTGAATATTTTCAGGCATCTCTATTTCGCCCTTTATTCCGTCTGTAAAAGTGATTTTGTTTTCTTCTTTTCCCGGTGATTTCAAACGAAGAACATAACTTTCTCCGTTTTCTATTCTTTTAAAAGCTTCATCGACAGTAATATCTCTGTACTTTGCATATTCACCATAGCAGCCCGGGTTTTTCTTCTCTGCTTCCTGGGCTTGCCTGATTTCTGAAAGCTCTTCTTCTGTCATAAAGCAAGGATAAGCAAGACCACGCTCTACAAGACTTTTTGCATATGAATGGTATATTTCTGCTCTTTTGCTCTGTATATATGGTCCGTATTTTCCAAGCTCTTCTGTCTCGGAAATCATACCCTCTTTTATATCTATTCCAAAATCACGAAGTCCTTTTACTATTCCGCTGACCCCATTTTCTACTTCCCTTTTCTTGTCGGTATCTTCTATTCGAAGATAAAACTCACCACCGGTAGAAAGTGCTGCACGCTGGGCAACAAACGCCGCAAACAAACCTCCAATATGCAAAAAACCTGTAGGGCTTGGTGCAAACCTTGATACTATTGCACCCTCCGGCAAATCGCGTTTGGGATACATATTTTCGTATTCTTCAGTAGATTTCAGTGGCTTTTTAAAAAGTAATTCAGCCATCTTTTGATTATCTGTCATTTTGTATATCCTTTCTGGAATAAAATAAGTATAGTCCGAAAAACCGATACAGCATACAAATAACACAATCATACACTATACCTCATTTTATTATAACTAAATATATATCCAATATCAATGCTTTTTTTTATTTTTGTATATTTTATACCATATTTTATATTGGTGCTGTGTTTGATAAAACAAAAACACAAAACTCCTGCCAAACTTTTGCGGCAGGAGTTTTGTGTTTATTTTATATTTGCTCTTTTTATCTTTTTGGTAGTGGTTTTTTCCATTTCTTCATCGGTAAGTTCCCACTCTTTTATTTGCTTATAGTATATCAGGCTGTCATTGACTTTTTCAATGTGGTCTTTGATAATTTTTGAAGCTTCATCATACGAAAGCTCTTTATCATATACAATCCTTGCTGTGATAGTATCACGGCCTGCTTTTTGTCTGTTGAAAACTACTGACTCTTTTATTGCATCGCATTTATCAATCAAGAATTCTATCTCTTCAGGGAACACATTTTTGCCGGTGGTAAGAACAATTACATTTTTCTTTCTGCCTGTAATATACAAAAATCCGTCCTTATCAAGCCTACCCAGGTCGCCTGTGTAGAAATATCCGTCTTTGATAACTTCTTTTGTAGCTTCTTCGTCTTTATAATATCCAAGCATGACATTTTCGCCTTTGACCAAAATCTCCCCTATTCCTTTTTCATCAGGGTTTGCGATTTTTACTTCTACATCTACCATTGCCTTTCCAACTGAGCCTTGGCGCATAAATACGTCATTTTCTGCTGATACAACAGGAGATGTCTCCGAAAGACCGTATCCTTGCACTGTAAGGATGCCGATGTTGTTCAGCCAATCAAGAGTCTCGGGATTGGCTGCTGCCGCACCTACAATAATAAACCTCAGGCCACCGCCAAGCTTTTCAATGATTGGAGCAAACATTTTTCTTCTGACGTCTATATGCATTTTCTTAAGCACTGTTGAGATTTTTATCATGTTATTTATAAGTGATAATTTGTTCTGCTTTTTAAGCTGACGCACTACTTGGTTTTTGATTTCTTCAACCACAAGAGGCACTGCAACAAATACTGTAACGCCGTATTCATTAAGGCATTTTGCAACCCTTAGACCTTCGCAGAACACAGTGCACATACCCTGACAAATAAACAGTATTGTCTGCACCATACCAAAAGCATGATGAAATGGCAAAAGTGCCATACTTATATCACTTTCAGTAAACTTTTCCCAACGGCAAAGACCATATACATTTGAAAGTATATTATTTTGAGAAAGCATAACTGCTTTTGATTTTGATGTTGTACCTGATGTAAATAGTAGTATACTCATAGCAGAATTATCTATCTCTACACTTTTGTATGCAGAAATATTCAGCTTTGATGCCGAGTTAATTATCTCATCATACTCATCAGATGTCATAGACACTGCCTTGATAGAAGTGTTACTACTAAGATATTCATAAAAGCTATCTGAACAAAATACAAGCTCTGCTTCTGCTCTTTGGAGCTGGTCATCAACCTCATGTTCCAAAAGGCCTCTGTCAAGAGGGACAATCACTCCGCCGCATGAAAGCACCGCAAAATAAACTACCATCCACTGATAACAGTTCTCTCCTATCACGGCTACTCTTTTTTTGTGATATCCTGTATGAACAAGATATTTTGCAAGTGATTCAACGTCCTGTCTGAAATCATAATAGGTTATGCATTTATAACCGTCTTTCAGTTTCAACTTGAATGCTGTATTATCTTTAAACTCTACAGACACATGCTCAATAAGCTGTCTCATATTTTCAAATTTTTTAAACATTATAAACCCTCCACTCAAGTAATAATTACGCAACATTCTAGTATTTAATACTATGTTACCACATTTTTGTTATTATGTCAATAAAAAACTTGAATTTTTTTCTATTATGATGTA
>JAZUOB010000232.1:0-6807 GCA_045604425.1 Clostridia bacterium | reverse complement strand
GATGAGCCTACTTCAGCACTTGATCCTGAAATGGTCGGTGAAGTTTTGGAGGTTATGAAAGACCTTGCAAAGTCCGGTATGACTATGGTTGTGGTAACACATGAGATGGGTTTTGCGAAAGAAGTAGGGGATAGAGTATTGTTCATGGACGAGGGTGTGATTATGGAAGAGGGGACACCTGAAGAAGTATTCACAAATCCTCAAAATCCAAGAACACAATTGTTTCTTAGTAAAGTATTATAAAAAAAGCTGTTGCACATGCAACAGCTTTTTCATTGGAATATATTGTATAGTATCTTCGCAGCTTCGCCTCTTGTTGCGTTGTTTTGTGGTTTAAACAAATTACCCTCAAAACCGTTTATAATGCCTGCTTGCTTCAATGCTTTTATCGGTTTGACTGCATATAAAGAGCAATCTGAAATGTCTTCAAAAACGGCATTTTCAGCATTTTCCAACTCTTTGTTTGTATAAATTAGATATCTGTAAATCATTGTGGCGAGGTCTTGTCTTGTTATTTTGGAGTGGGGATTAAATGTGTCGTTTGTCTGACCATTTGTTATATTGGCGCTGTAGCAAAACGCCACACCTTGATAATACCAATCATCAGGGTTTACATCTTTGAAAGGAAGCTCTTGAGCCTCATCAAAACCTTCAATTCTTGAAAGCATGGTTGCAAACTCTGCACGAGTCAGGTTTTTGTTTATTCCAAAGCTTCCGTCAGGGAAACCGTTGACAATGTTTTTTGATGAAAGAAAGTAAATTGCCTCTTTTGCAAAGTATGTATCATATACATCAGTAAATGTTTGAGCTGTGCTTTCCTGATTGTCTTCTTCAGGAATTTCCTCGGGAGGTGCAACTAATACCGGTGTAATTGCTTCCAGCTTCTTTACAGCCTTATTCACTGCATTTTGTGAAATATTTGGGATGAGGATTGCTTTCATAGCCTCTTTATAGTTGTATGCATTGTTTTCATCAGTGAGAAGTTGCTCAATGTCATACTTTTGATAAATGTCAGCAAGGAGCCAAAAAGCTTCGCTTTTGTCTGCAAAAGTGCTGATTTGAGGCTCTGAATAATATGTTGTAGAACCAACATCTGCACCTTTTCCGTAAATTGAGAATTGCCACCTTATAACATCTTCATCAACTACCGGTATGCCTGACGCTTTTATATGAGGGTATTTGTTGTTTATAGAGAAAACAAAGCAGCTCTCTTGTGTATAGTCTCCAGCTTTTAAGGGAGAGTTTATAGTCTTCTCGGAAATAACATCGCCAAAATAATCATCATAAAAATTCGGAAGCTCAATTTCCATGCTGCCATCATAATCTATTTCAAGATTTTCATACACGCCTGTAAGCTCAAAGTTTTTGTCTATATCTCCGGTATAATATATGGGGGTTGAAACTATATTGTGATATTTTTCATCGAAATAATCAGCTAACACTTGAGATGCCGGTGTGTATTTTCTAACCTTTAGTTTTGTGGGTGGTAAAAGAAATCCTTTGTTTAAGTTTAATTTATCAATAACAAGACAAACATCCACAGTATTTCTTTTTGACATTATAGAAATAAAGGTTTCTGCAGCTGAGTTCAGGTTGTTATAAACATTTTCTGTTGTAGTGGCCGAGTTGATAGCTTGTATACCTGATGCATATGCATCTTGCATCAAGCTCCAGTTTTGATCACTAAAATCGTCAGGGTCATATAAGCTGAAAACCCAATTAAGCTGTGATATAGCTCTTGCTTTGTCTTGTGATGTGTCAGCCAATACAAATGGTGAAGCAAAAGACAATAAAGCAATAATCAGCAAAGAAGAAATAAATCGTTTCATAGTGTGTTCTCCATATTTTTAGTATATAAACATAGCGTCGCCAAAAGAAAAGAATCTGTATTTTTCTCTTATAGCTTCACTATATGCTTTAAGTACATTTTCACGTCCGGCAAGTGCGCTTACAAGCATTATAAGTGTTGATTCCGGCAGATGAAAATTGGTTATTAAGCAGTCAATGATGTTGAATTTTTTGCCAGGGTATATGAATATATCTGTCCAGCCGGACTCTGGGTGAAGCAGCGGTCCTTTTTTGCCAACAGTTTCAAGAACTCTTGTAGCAGTAGTGCCTACAGATATCACTCTTTTGCCCTTTTCTTTTGTTTCATTGATAAGCTTCGCAGTTTCATCGCTTAGAATGTAGTATTCAGAGTGCATTTTATGATCTTCGATGTTTTCTGCTTTTACAGGTCTGAATGTGCCAAGGCCTACATGGAGTGTTACATATCCGATATTTACACCCTTATTTTTTAGTTTTTCCAAAATTTCAGTTGTGAAATGAAGTCCAGCAGTTGGAGCAGCTGCAGAGCCGTTATTTTTTGCATATACTGTTTGGTATCGTTCGGGGTTTTCAAGCTTTTCTGTAATATAATGGGGAAGTGGCATTTCACCCAAACGGTCCAAAATATCTTCAAAAACACCGTCATATTCAAAACGGACAATTCTGTTGCCGTCGTCTTTTACTTTTATGACCTGGGCTTTTAGTTCTCCGTTTCCAAATACAAATCTATGACCAACTTTTGCTCTTTTGCCGGGTTTTAGAATAACTTCCCATTCATATAGAGAAATCTTGTTTAAGAGCAAGAATTCTATACTGCTTCCGGTGTCTTCTCTAGAGCCATAAAGACGAGCAGGGATAACTCTTGTGTCGTTGAGTATAAGAGTATCACCGCTATCTAAAAGGTCCACTATATCATAAAAGTGTTTGTGGGTTATTTCGCCTGTTTCTTTAGAAAGCAAAAGCATCTTTGAAGAGCTTCTGTCTTCAAGGGGTATCTGAGCGATAAGCTCCTCAGGAAGTTCAAAATTGAAGTCGTTGGTCCTAATCATAATTTATTGTGTTTTCTCCCATTCTTCCAAATCTATTTTTCTTTGAGTAAGCAGTTCATCTCTGTTCTTTGGTATTGTCACTTTGTCAATACCTTTGATTATCCCTGCAGCTATTGATTCTGCAACCTTTTGTTGATAAGATGCAGAAGCCATTTTTCTGACTTCGTCTTCGTTGGAAATAAATCCGACTTCGACAAGAACTGCCGGCATTATAGAGGATCTTGTGACCATATGATTTGATTGTTTTACTCCTCTGTTTACAGAGCCTAGAGTTCCTATCATATAATCCTGAATATATTTTGCAAGATAACTGCTTTTTAGTCCATAACTTGTATCATTGTTTAATTCGGCATAATACACCTCTGTACCTGATGCGGTAGGAGAAGATGCAACTGAATTTATGTGAATACTTACAAATATAGCTGCATTAGAATTGTTTGCAAAATCAGCTCTGGCTTGAAGTGTTGGATATACGTCGGTTTCTCTTGTTAGCTTTACTTTATATCCTTTTTGTTTAAGTACAGATGCAGTTTTAAGTGCCATACTAAGAGTCAAATCTTTTTCTAGTATAGGCTTATCGTCAAGAATGCCAGTAGCACCACCGTCTTTTCCGCCATGTCCTGCATCTATAACTATTAGCTTATCACTGTTTGAGTGTTCAGCATAAGGTATTTTTGTTATATCAGCAGACTCCGGTTTGGATGAGGGTATAACTGTTGGAGTTGGTGATGGTTTTGCAGTGGGTGTGGTTGTCTGCCCGGAAGTATTAATGTTTACTTTGCTTGTAGCAGCACCAATTGTACCTGTAGTGATTGTAAGGACATTATTTTTCAAAACAGCGTTTGCAGAAGAAATGTTTTCAGCATCGAAAACGAGTCGTGTTCTTCCGTCCTCGTATCCAACACGTATTTTTGATATTCCGTTTATATTTACAGTATGTGAAGTGCTGACTGTGTAATTACAATTGTAAATATCAACTACGAGTCTTGTTGGGTTTGAAAGCATAAATCCTTTCACTTCTCCGGGAGTGCCTGTCAGTGTGACCTTTGTGGTCATCACACCATTTCCTGAATCGGAATAAGTGATATTAGTTAGCTTTGATGTAACAGAGGGAGTAGCACTTGGGGAGGGAGCAGCTGTTGGTTTTGCCGTCGGTTTTGCTGTGGGAGCTATAGTCGGCTTTGTTGTTGGTGTAGCCTCAGCCCCGTTTGAAATATAAATACAAGGGTCTATAAAGTCAACTTTCATATTCAGACTTTCAGAAATAAAACGTACCGGCACCATTGTTTTTGCATCTTTGCCTATTTCATTTATCAATTTTGGTACGGCGTTGTCAGGAATAACAGCTTTTCTGCCGTTTATATAAGCTACCGGATTATTTATATACAGAGAAATTTTGTTGTTGTTATAAGATATTTCTACACATTTTGTTTTTTCTTTGTATGTAACCGTTGAGTCCAGAGCTTCAAATACTTCACGTACAGGCACGAGTGCTCTGTCATTGAAAATAATTGGAGCAAGAGGAAGTGTCAGTTTTTTGCCGTTGACATACAAATCATAGACAGAACCTGTGTATTCAGTTGTAATATCGTCGTATTGAATTGTAAAAGCATTTGCTGTTATGTTCAGTAACATAATAAGCATTACAACGACAAAACATATCCTCTTTTTCATCATTAGTCTCCTTGTGTTTCTTTTGCGTATGGTATACCCATATGTTCGTAAGCAGCTTGCGTTGCCATTCTGCCTCTGGGTGTTCTGGTTATAAAGCCAAGCTGCAGTAGATATGGCTCATACACATCTTCGATTGTAGAGCTTTCTTCACCAATAGTGGCAGCAAGTGTATCAAGCCCCACAGGGCCACCGCCAAAATTCATTATCATAGCTTTTAGTAGCTTGTGGTCTGTAAGGTCAAGCCCCAGACTGTCTACTTCCATGCTTTTAAGAGCATCATCAGCAGCTTCGCGGGTGATAGTTCCGTTATATTTTATTTGAGCAAAATCACGAACTCTTTTTAGAAATCTGTTTGCAATTCTCGGTGTTCCTCTTGAACGAGATGCAATTTCTCTTGCGCCTTCGTGAGAGATATTTACTTCAAGTAGAGAAGCTGACCTTTTGACAATTTCTATTAGTTCCTCGGTCGAATAAAGTTCTAATCTTGATATAACGCCAAATCTGTCCCTAAGCGGAGCGGAGAGCAGTCCTACTCTTGTGGTTGCACCTATCAAAGTAAACTTTGGAAGGTCAAGTCTTATGGATCGTGCAGAAGGTCCTTTGCCGATTATAATATCAAGGGCATAGTCCTCCATGGCAGGATAAAGTATTTCTTCAACAGTCCGTGACATTCTGTGTATTTCGTCAATGAATAAAATATCATGTTCTGACAAGTTTGTAAGAATAGCGGCTATATCACCGGCTTTTTCGATAGCAGGCCCGCTTGTGATCCTGATATTGACACCCATCTCGTTTGCAATTATACCTGCAAGTGTAGTTTTCCCAAGACCGGGAGGGCCGTGAAGCAGCACGTGGTCAAGTGCTTCTCTTCGTTCAAGGGCAGCTTTGATGTAAATGCTAAGGTTGTCTTTTGCTTTCGTCTGACCTACGTACTCAGACAAATGCTTTGGTCTTAGGCCTGTTTCTAATTCGTTATCATCAGATATAAATTCGTTGGTAACAAATCTTTCATCCTCATTAAACACCTGATTGTTCTCCTATCATTCGTATTTTACAGCATAGCCTTTAATGCTGACTTGATTATTGACTCGGTATCCTGGGTCATATCAATTTTTGATAATGCTTTTTTTGCTTCGTTTTCAGAATACCCTAAGACTACAAGTGCACTTAGTGCCTCATTTATATTGTCGTTTGAAGCTACAGTTTGAGGTATATCACTTTCATCAATCTGGATGCCTTTAAGCTTGTCTTTAAGCTCCATTATGACTCTCTGGGCAACTTTAACTCCAACACCTTGCGCTTGTTGTATCAGCTTATAATCGCCTGTGAGAATGGCAAGAGCAATTTTTTCGGCGGGAGCAACGGATAATATGGATATTGCGGCTTTAGGTCCAACACCTGAAATGCTGATAAGGTGCAAGAATAATTTTCTTTCCTCATCAGTGGCAAAACCATAAATATCAGCAATACCTTCTCTAAGATACAGATATGTATAGACTTTGACCTCTTTTTTTGCACTTAGAGTGCCTAGTGAATTTAGGGAAGTATATATAGTGTAGCCAATACCGTTTGCTTCTACAACTATAAAACCGTCACCTGACGAAATGTATTCGCCTTTTATATAATTAAACATGAAATTCCTCCGTATTTTACACTATTATAATCATATCTTAATATGGAATTTAAGTCAACGTATAATATGTTAAGAAAATATTAAATTATTACATCTTATTTAAGTCCAGCTTGTTATTCAAAGTGTTTGAGTGTGCATGACAAATTGCAACAGCTAAAGCATCTGCAACGTCATCAGGTTTTGGAACTGCATTCAATCCCAGCATCATTTTTACCATTTGCTGAATTTGTTTTTTGTCGGCTCTGCCGTATCCGGTGATTGCCTGCTTTATCTGGAGGGGGGTGTATTCGTATAAGCTTATGCCTTTGTTGACAGCACTGACAATTATTACACCTCTGGCTTGTGCAACGTGAATTGCTGTTTTCTGGTTAGAATTAAAAAACAACTCTTCAACAGCTACAGCGTCAGGTTTGTATTTATCTATGTACATATTAAGTTCTTCAAATATTGTTTGAAGTCTTTGTGGTGTAGGTACGCCAGCTTTAGTTGTGATAGCATCATATGCAACTGTTTTGAATTTATTGCCGATATAATCAACAACTCCAACACCGATTATAGCATAACCCGGGTCAATACCTAAAATTCGCATTTTATCCTCCTAAATTGCATAATATCCACAAAAGT
>JAZUOB010000231.1:0-6571 GCA_045604425.1 Clostridia bacterium | reverse complement strand
AGCATTGGCACAATACAAAGAATGAAAAATTTGTTGTAGTCAAGGGCAGAGGTCTTATTCAGCTTCGCAAAATAGGTACACAGAAAATTGTTGAATTTGAAGTCAGTGGTGAAGAAATCACAGTTGTTGATATGATACCGGGCTATACTCACAACATAATAAATCTTTCGGATACAGAGGACCTTGTTACATTTATGTGGTGTAATGAGTGCTTTGACCCGGATAAGCCGGATACATTTTTTGAAGAGGTGTAATTGATGAAAAAATTAAAATTGATGACAATAATCGGCACAAGACCTGAAATAATCAGACTTTCTGCTTGTATAAAAGCATGCGATAAGTATTTTGACCAGATTCTTGTGCATACAGGACAAAACTGGGACTATACTCTCAATCAGGTTTTCTTTGATGATTTGGGACTTCGTGCACCTGACTATTATCTTGAAGCAGTGGGTGCTGACCTTGGTGAAACTATGGGGAATATCATCTCAAAATCATATAAGCTTATGAATGAACTGAAGCCTGATGCAGTGTTTGTGCTTGGTGATACCAATTCCTGTCTTAGTGTAATCGGTGCAAAAAGACTTCATATCCCGATTTTCCATATGGAAGCGGGAAATCGTTGCTTTGATGAGTGCCTTCCCGAAGAAACAAACAGAAGAATTGTAGACATCATATCAGATGTGAATATGTGTTATTCTGAGCATGCTCGCAGATATTTGAATGCATCATCTGTGGCAAAGGAGAGAACGTATGTGGTAGGTTCTCCCATGGCTGAGGTTTTGCATAATAATCTGGAAGAGATAAAGTCAAGTGATGTTCTGAAAAGACTTGGCCTTGAAAAGAAAAAGTATATTCTCCTGTCAGCTCACAGAGAAGAAAATATTGATACAGAAGAGAATTTCTTCAACCTTATGAATGCAGTAAATGCAATGGCAAAGAAGTATGATATGCCGATTTTGTATTCATGCCACCCCCGAAGTGAAAAGTTTATAAAGGAGAGAGGCTTCAAATTTGACGAAAGGGTTATTCAGCACAAGCCTTTAGGTTTTCATGATTACAACAATCTGCAAATGAATGCTTTTGCTGTAGTGTCTGATAGCGGCACTCTTCCTGAAGAAAGCAGCTTCTTCCTTTCTATTGGAAATCCAATCCCTGCTGTATGCATAAGAACAAGCACAGAGCGTCCGGAAGCATTGGATAAGGGCAATTTTATTCTGGCTGGTATAACAGAGGAGCAGGTGCTTCAGGCTGTGGATGTGGCAGTTGAAATGAATGAAAATGGCGATTTTGGAATACCTGTTGATGTATACACAGATGAAAATGTTTCTACCAAGGTTGTAAAGCTTATTCAAAGCTATACCGGAGTGGTAAATAAAATGGTTTGGAGAAAATATTAAAAAAACTATTGACAATAATAGATTATAGATGTTATAATTAAAACATTATAAAGCAGCGCCTTAGGGCGTTGTTTTATGAGAAATAAATAATCAAAAAGTTATCAAGTTTATAATTAACAACCTAAGGATGTGTTTTTTATGAATTTAAAACAGCTAAAATATGTGATAGTACTTGCAAATGCCGGCTCTTTTTCAAAAGCGGCAAGTATACTTGGTATCTCGCAGCCTTCGCTTAGCCAATATGTAAAAAAGATTGAAGAACAATTGGGAGTAGAGCTTTTTGAAAGGTCAAACGGTATAGTTCGCATTACAGAAGCAGGCAGAGTGTATATTGATGCGGGCAGAAAAATCCTTGACATAGAACATTCCATGAAAAATAAGCTTCTGGATATTTCAGAAAACAAAAAAGGTTCTTTGATAATTGGTACATCGCCTTTTAGAAGTGCGTCTTTTATGCCTGAAGTTGCAAAAGAGTTTAAGGATAAATATCCCGGTATCAATCTTGTCATATCCGAAATGGAGACTCATGACCTTTTTGAAGCGGCGGAGCACGGTGAATTTGATATATGTATCACAAACCTACCTGTAGACAATAGGTTGTTTGACTACGAAGAAGTTCTTGAAGAAGAGCTTGTGATTGCAGTCAAAAAGGGAAGCAGTTTTGATTTAAAGCTGAGTGCGGATTGCAAAAACCATACAATCTCCAATGCAAAGCTGCTTGACGATGAAGACTTTGTAATGATTGGCGAAAACCAACTTTTGCAAAAAACTTTTGATGATATGTGCAGTGATTTTGACATACGTCCCAACACTTCAGTGACAGTAAAAAGCATACAGGCGCAGATTGAAATGGTGTCATGCGCAATGGGAGCTGCTTTGGTGCCGGAAGGCATCAAAAAAATATGTCCTGATGGTGTGAACTATTACCGATTGGATTTGGGTATACCAAAAAGAAAACTTGCTTTGGTGTACAAAAAAGACAAGCATAAATCAGCATTGATGCTTGATCTTATAAAAATAATCAAATCAAAAGATATTTAACAGAGGAGGAAATATTATGACAGGAGCAATTGTTTATTTAGGGATTATGTTGGCAATTATCCTTATATGGTTTTTGCTTTTCAAACGTCCCGTGTATGAAGCTGTTGTTGTGAGCTTTGTATGTTTGGTTGCAATCACAAACAAATGGGGTGCTGTAGGAGGGTATCTGCTGGACGGTATAAGCACATCTTTGATATTCTCTATGACTGTTTTTGTGCTTATGTCAGTTTTAATGACAAAAACGAAGATAATTGACAGTGCGGTAGAAATTATTATTGTGCTGCTTGGAAGAATTACGGGTGGTGCAGGCTATGTTTCTGTTATAGCCAGTGCTTTTATGGGAGCACTGTCAGGAAGCGGCCCGGGAAATGTTATGGCGACAGGTACAATCACAATCCCTGCTATGAAAAAATCAGGTTTTCCGGCGGAGCTTGCGGCGAATATCGAAAGTAATTCAAGTTATCTTGGTAATATGATACCGCCGTCATCAAATATTGTTGCGGCACTTGGTGCTTTTATGGCACTATATCCAACATCCGAGCTTACAACAGGAACATTCTGGATGGTTTGCTGGGGTTGTTCTTTGTGGTTTATACTCCAGCGACTTATTACAGTGTTTGCTTTTTGTAAGTATTACAAGGTAAAGCCTATGGCAAAAGAAGATTTGCCTGATTTAAAAACCACTATAAAAACCGGTTGGCAGGGACTTTTCTTGCCGGTCATAATACTTCTTCCTTTTGTGTTTGATTTTCTGTGGAAAGAAACCTTTTTTACAGACAGACTTGGTGCAGACGGGGCGAAATATCTTTCAAGCTCTCTTTTGTATTTCATAGCAGGTGTTGCTGCGATATATGCAGTTATTGTTGTAAAAGACAAAAAACAAGTGAGAATACAAAATATTGCCAAAATGTTTTCAGGCAGTATAAAGAGCATTTCTCCAGCTATTGCTACATGTATTTTTGGTTATATGATAGGTTCTCTTTTTGAAGACTTAAATGTAGCTGAAGGACTTAAACAGGTGATTTCTACTATGAATATGGGCAAAATCAGTCTTTGCCTTTCGATTCCGCTGATAACCTGCTTTATGGGGATGGTTATTCCCGGCTCATCGCTTGTTGTAATGTTTGGGTCTGTATTTATTTCACTTTTTGCTGACGTGGGAGTGAATCCTTTGCTTGTGGCTGCCATGCTTCCGTGCATATGCGGTGTTATGTGCGGCATTACTCCGCCTTTTGCACTGGGTATGTATGCAGGTATGACAATTGCAGAATCAGACTTTTCAAAAACCGTCAAAAACAATTGGTTCTGGGTTTTTGGTCAATACATATTAGAAGTAGTTATTCTTATGGGTTGGCTGCCGATTCTTGGTCTGTAAGGAGGTATGAAGTATGAATAATTTTAAACAAATATGCAAAAAAATTGCTGATTTTATACAGATTGTTTTTGGATACGGAATGTTTATATGTTTGTTTGTGGGGGGACTTTCGTTTTTCGGATATTTGTTTGCGCTGATTGTAGGCGGCAAGATGGCAGCGGATGTTTGTACATTCATTTATAAAACGTTGTACCCTTATTTAGTCAGACTTTCGTCTGTTATGATACTTCTGGGCATTGTGAAAATCTACCTTGTGGGCGAAGTGGCACTAAGTGGGGATACAAAAAAGAAATAATCAAAAAGATATGGTATTTGCCATATCTTTTTGATTTATATACAAGTTCAAGATGTTGTGGTGTAACTAAAAAGAAACATTTAATTCCTCAAAATATCTTGACAAATTATGCAAATTAGTTTAAAATATACGTGTATGCTAATATTTCTATAAATATTTTTCTGTATTATTTATAATGAATCTGTCCCGTAGGGGATATGTGTAGTTGATTATACTAAAATGGAGCATTCTTTCGAAGATAAGAACGCTCGTTTGACTACATAGCGGCTTATTACCTGCAAAATGCTTTGCTGTGTGCGGTGGGGCTTTTGTGCCTTGCCCGTAGCGTTCATTTTAAGAGAATGTATCCCAAATTTGTTTAGGGGGTGCTTGATATAGAAAACATAGAGATTATACTAATTTGTGCAGCTGCGTTTTTTGCACTATTGAATATTGCTTCGTTCTTTATTGGTGTTGCATACAGAAAGAAAATCGCTGAAGCCAAGCTTGGCTCTGCCGAAAAAGAAGCAAGCAAGATAGTAGACGATGCCTATAAGGCCGCAGACGCAAAAAAACGTGAGCTTTTGCTCGAAGCAAAGGAAGAGAACCAAAAACTGAGAGCTGACCTTGACAAAGAAATCAAAGAACGCAGATCCGAGATTTCACGTCAGGAGCGCAGACTTACTCAGAAAGAAGAAATTCTTGACCGCAAAACAGAATCCCTTGAAAAGAAGGATGCTGTCCTTAATCAGAAGATAAAGGAGCTTGAGCAAAAAAATCAGGAAATCATAGAAATAAAAAATGAGCAAACATTACAGCTTGAAAAAATTTCAGGTATGACTCGCGAAGAAGCGGTAGATATTCTTATGAAGGATATTGAAGAGCAGACACGTCATGATGCTGCAAAGATGGTTAAGGAGATTGAGCAGGAGGCAAAGGAAAATGCTGAACGCACAGCCAAGAATATCGTTGCAATGTCTATCCAGCGTGTCGCTGCCGACCACGTAGCAGAGACTACGGTTTCTGTTGTAAATCTTCCTAATGATGAAATGAAGGGAAGAATTATTGGTCGTGAAGGACGTAATATCAGAACTCTTGAGACAATGACAGGTGTAGAGCTTATAATAGACGATACACCCGAAGCAGTCATTGTATCAAGCTTTGACCCTGTTAGAAGAGAAGTTGCAAAGCTTGCCCTTGAAAAGCTTATATCAGACGGCAGAATTCATCCTACAAGGATAGAAGAAAGCGTCGAGAAAGCAAAGAAAGAGGTAGATGCACTTATCAAACAGGAAGGCGAAAATGCCACATTCGAGACGGGAGTACACGGATTGCATCCTGAACTTATCAAATTACTTGGTAAGCTCAGATTCCGTACCAGTTATGGTCAGAATGTACTTCGTCACTCTATAGAAGTGTCACACCTTGCAGGTGTTATGGCAGGAGAGCTTGGTCTTGATGTTAAGCTTGCAAAACGTGCAGGTTTGCTTCATGATATAGGTAAATCTGTTGACCATGAAATAGAAGGCTCTCATGTGACAATCGGTGCTGATATAGCCAAGAAATTCCGTGAAAACAAAGATGTTATCCATGCTATTATGGCGCATCATGGTGATGTTGAACCTGAGACTCTTGTTGCTTGTTTAGTACAGGCTGCAGACGCCATTTCTGCTGCTCGTCCGGGAGCAAGACGTGAAAATCTTGAGACATATATCCAAAGACTTCAAAAGCTTGAGGATATCGCTAATGAATTTGACGGGGTTGATAAATCCTTTGCAATTCAGGCAGGACGAGAAATCAGAATAATGGTTAAGCCTGACTCAGTCAATGACGAGGGTATGGTACTTGTGGCTCGTGATATTGCCAAGAGAATAGAGGCAGAACTCGAATATCCGGGTCAAATCAAAGTAAGTCTGATTCGTGAAACAAGAGCTGTTGATTACGCAAAATAATCAATTCTTGCCACACAGAATTAGAAATAGTATAAAACGCAAGTCTGAGACCGGTTCGCCGGAGCTTCTACCCTTAGGCGTGCGTTTTATTTTTTTGGTCATTTTCTGTGATACGAATAAAAAATATTTAAATTAAGTATTGTAAATCATCATAAAATATGTTACAATAGTCTAGATATGACAAAAAGGAGGTTTTGTATATGCCTATAAGAATTCCGGACAGGCTTCCGGCTACAGCACAGCTTCGCGGTGAGAATGTTTTTGTAATGAGTGAGACAAAGGCTATGCATCAGGATATACGACCTCTGAAAATAGCAATAGTCAATCTTATGCCTACCAAGATTGCTACAGAGACTCAGCTTCTAAGGCTTCTCAGCAACTCTCCTTTGCAGGTTGAGATTGACCTTATTCAAATGGACTCTCACGTATCTAAGAACACACCACCGGAGCATCTTGAAGCATTTTATAAAACATTTTCGGCTATCAAAAATGAAAAATATGACGGTATGATTATTACCGGTGCACCGGT
>JAZUOB010000230.1:0-25668 GCA_045604425.1 Clostridia bacterium | reverse complement strand
CCGCGCTGCCCATCATCGAAACCCAGGCAGGAGACGTGTCTGCCTATATCCCTACTAATGTTATATCCATTACTGACGGACAGATATTTCTTGAGACAGAGCTTTTTCACGCAGGTATTATGCCAGCTATAAATCCCGGTATATCAGTAAGCCGAGTAGGCGGAGCAGCACAGCTTCCTGCTATGAAAAAGGTATCCGGTCAGCTTAAGCTTTTGTACTCACAGTACAGAGAACTTCAGTCTTTTGCCCAGTTTGGAAGCGACCTTGACCCAGACACCAAAGCAAGACTTGCACTTGGTGAGAGAATAGTTGAGGTTTTGAAGCAGGACAGAAATGCGCCTGTACGTGTAGGCTGTCAGGTAGCAGTTATATATGCAGTAATAAACGGATATCTCGGTGACATCCCCACATCTAAAATCAAGGCTTACGAACTGGAGTTGTATGAAAAGCTTGAACATGATTTTCCGCAGCTTCTTGATAGATTTGAAAGCGGATATGCCGAGGACTCTGATTTTGAAATGCTGAGAGATGCCCTTTCAAGCATCGAGAGGTGATATAAATGGGTGCAGATATAAAAAAGCTGAGAAATCGTATCAGGAGCGTGGACTCTACCTTGCATCTTACAAAAGCCATGGGTCTTGTAGCTTCATCAAAAATCAGAAAAGCTACAGACATGATGCAAAAATCAGCACAGTACACCGATGCTTTTTATAAAAGCGTTCAGGACCTTATAGCCTGCCCTGAAGCCGATAAAAGTCCTTATCTTCAAAAAAGGGATACGGATAAGCTTTGTCTTATAGTAGTTGCAGGTGACAGAGGCCTTGCGGGAGGATATAACGCAAATGTATTCAGATTTTTGAAGCAGTATACTCCGGTATCTGTGATAGCTGTAGGCAAGCGTGCATCGGACAAATTCCAGAAGGAGCGAATAGAAGCCGAAGGCTTTACCTCAGGTATGGGTCTTTCAATAGCAAAAGAAGTGCTGTCAGGATTTTTGCAAGGAGATTTTGATAAAGTAGGCATTGTGTACACCAGATTTGTGTCCATAATGTTGCAACAGACGGATATAAAATGGATTCTTCCTTTAGAAAGAGAGAAAAACCGCAGAAAATCCAGTGTGATTTTTGAGCCTGATGAGCAGACTGTGCTTTCCTCTGTCATAGAAGAATATGTATCCAGTGTGATTGTATCATGTATAAGAGAAAGTTTTGCATCAGAAGTGGCAGCCCGCCGCTTTGCCATGGACTCTGCAGGAAAGAATGCACAGGCAATGCTGGATGATTTGAGTATCAGGTACAATCGTGCAAGACAAGGAGCAATCACTCAGGAAATTACTGAAATAGTAGCAGGCAGCGATGCCTAAGGAGGTAATAATATATGTCAGAACAATCAAAAGGCGTTGTGTCTCAGGTAATGGGGCCTGTTGTTGACGTACGTTTTGAAGAAGGCAGCTTGCCTCGTATATACAATGCACTTACCATGTCCAATCAGGACAAAACCTTGACAGTGGAAGTTGCTCAGCATATAGGCGACAATGTTGTTCGCTGTATTGCCATGTCCTCTACTGACGGACTTAAAAGAGGTACACCTGTGACAGACACCGGCGAACCTATAAGTGTTCCTGTAGGCAGACAGACCCTTGGCAGAATATTCAATGTTCTTGGTGATACGGTAGATAATAAAGAGGTGCCGGACACTGAAGAAAAATGGAGCATCCACAGAGCAGCTCCTGATTATTCGGAGCTTAGCACATCTACAGAGATATTTGAAACAGGTATCAAGGTTATAGACCTTATATGCCCATATTCAAAAGGCGGAAAGATAGGTTTGTTCGGCGGTGCAGGTGTTGGCAAAACCGTGCTTATCATGGAGCTTATAAATAATATAGCCAAGCAGCATGGCGGATTGTCTGTGTTCACAGGGGTGGGTGAGCGTACCCGTGAGGGAAATGATTTGTACAACGAAATGAAAGAATCAGGAGTTCTTTCAAATACCACACTTGTGTACGGACAGATGAACGAGCCTCCCGGTGCCAGAATGAGAGTAGGTCTTTCAGGACTTACCATGGCTGAATATTTCAGAGACCGGGAAGGTCAGGACGTACTTCTGTTTATAGATAATATTTTCAGATTTACTCAGGCCGGCTCGGAAGTGTCAGCACTTTTGGGACGTATGCCGTCAGCTGTTGGATATCAGCCTACACTTGCTAATGAAATGGGTATACTTCAGGAGCGAATTACCTCTACAAAAAAAGGGTCAATCACTTCTATTCAAGCAGTGTACGTACCGGCAGACGACCTTACAGACCCGGCGCCTGCCACGACCTTTGCCCACCTTGATGCTACAACTGTACTTTCAAGAGATATAGCATCTTCGGGTATATATCCGGCAGTTGACCCTCTTGATTCCACCAGCCGTATTCTCAGCCCTGAGATTTTGGGCAGTGAGCATTATGAGGTTGCAAGAGAAGTACAAAGAATTCTCCAAAGATATCAGGAGCTTATGGACATTATTGCCATTATGGGTATGGATGAGCTTTCTGATGATGATAAGCTTTTGGTACAAAGAGCCAGAAAGATACAAAGATTTTTGTCACAACCTTTCTTTGTGTCCGAAAAGTTTACAGGTATCCAGGGTGTGTATGTACCTCTTAAAGAGACTATTCGTGGTTTCAGGGAAATTATAGAGGGCAAGCACGATGATTTGCCGGAATCTGCGTTCTTGTATGTAGGTACCATTGATGAAGCAGTGGAAAAGGCGAAGAAGGAGGCACAATGAAAACTTATTTGCTTTCTATTTCTTCTCCTGACGGAACGGTTTTCCAAGAAGAAGTGCAAAACCTTGTAGCAAGAGGTGCCGGAGGAGACCTTGCAATAATGGCAGGTCATACTCCTTTTGTCACTTCCCTGAAGCCTTGCACCATAAAGATAGAACTTTCGGATAATACCACAAAAACCGCAAAGGTTGACGGAGGCCTCCTCACAGTGACCAAAGACGGATCAAGAATTCTTACCGGCAGCTATATAGATAATGAATTCACACAGTGAATTCATTATCTGTGTTTAATAAAAAGGAGAATAAATAATTCAGGATTATTACATAGGCATTTATTGCCACAGTCCTGGCAAGACAGACAAAAAGCTATGCTTGAAAACACTGCTGCAAAAATGTTGGAGATAGCTCCCCTCTTTATGATGGAAGAACATATACAAAGAAGGTATTGATATGAAAACGGTTTTTATAATAAATCCAAAAGCCGGCAAAAGCAAGGATATCAACAAGCTGAAAGTCCTGATAAAGCAAGCTGCAGACTCGGTGGGCTGCCCTATAGAAGTTTATGTGACTAAGTTTTCAGGCGACGCCACAATCTATGTTTCAGACTACATAAAAACCAAAGGCCGAGCGCGCTTTATAGCTGTTGGAGGCGACGGTACCTTGAACGAGGTACTAAACGGAACAAAAGGATTTTCGTGTGCACAGGTGGGAGTAATTCCTCTTGGTACAGGAAACGATTTTTGCAGAAATTTCCCTGACAGACAGAGTTTTTATGATATAGAGGCCCAACTGACAGGAAGTACAGTTCTGTGTGATGCCATAAGATACAAAACATCTTTTCAGGGGGAAGAAAAAGACGGCTACTGTGTAAATATGATGAATATAGGCTTTGACTGTAATGTGGCTGATATGACATCTGTGATGAAGACAAAGCCGTTTATATCAGGTCCTTTTGCTTATTTCATATCAATTCTTATTATGCTAATAACGAAAAAAGGAGCAAATCTCAGAATAAAAACAGACGGTAAGATTGTGCATACAGGCCCATTGCTTCTGACTTCCGTTGCCAACGGTTGTTTTTGCGGCGGCGGTATAATGAGCAATCCCACCGCCTCTGTTCAGGACGGTTTTATAAATATAAATATAATTAAGGATGTATCAAGGCTGAAGTTTATATCGCTTCTTCCGTCTTATATGAAAGGTACATTTTTGAAATTAAAGGGCATTGACAAAATAGTTCAATCCATAAAATGCAAAAAAGTGGTAATAGAGCCGAACACATCAAAGTTTAAAGTGGCAAATGACGGAGAGATTGTGGACTCGGAGGTTTTGGAGCTTGAAATAGTGCATAATGCATTTAATTTTGTTCTGCCCTCTAAAAAAGCAGTATTGACAGTATAATAATAAAGGAAGGGTTTTTATGAGAAAGACAAAAATCATATGCACTATCGGCCCTGCGTGCGATAATGAGGAAACGCTTACGAATATGTGTCTTGCGGGCATGAATGTAGCAAGGCTCAACTTTTCTCATGGCACACACGAGCATTACAGAGAAACTATTGCGCTTATAAAAAAAGTCAGAGAAAAACTGAATATGCCCATAGCCATAATGCTGGACACAAAAGGCCCTGAGTACAGAATAGGCACTTTTGAAAAGGACAAAATCTTATTAAAAGACGGTGACACCTTTACATTCACAACCTGTGATGTTCAGGGAAACAATGAAATGGTAGGCGTCAATTACAAAGGTCTCATCAATGATCTGGCAGTGGGAGACACCATTTTGGTAAACAACGGTCTTGTAAGCTTTCAGGTAAAAGAGCTTAAAGATACGGAGGCTGTGTGTCTGGTTGTATCCGGAGGGGAGCTTTCAAACAGAAAAAGCATGAGCTTTCCGGGAAAAGTCCTGAAAAAGACTTTTCTCAGCGATTATGACAAAAAGGATATTCTTTTCGGTATAGAAAATGATGTGGATTATATCGCCGCGTCCTTTGTATCCTCAAGACAAGATATAGAGGACATCAGGGATTTTGTTGAAAAGAACGGCGGAGAAAATATCGGCCTTGTCGCAAAGATTGAAAACAGAGCCGGTGTAGATAATATTTATTCCATATGCGAGATTTGTGAGGGTGTGATGATAGCAAGAGGCGATCTTGGAGTAGAGATTCCCTTTAAAGAGCTTCCGGCGGTACAAAAGAAGCTGACCACCGTCTGCAGAATGCTTGGCAAACGTATTATAACTGCCACAGAAATGCTTGAGTCCATGATATATAATCCAAGACCTACCCGTGCAGAGATTTCGGACGTTGCAAATGCAGTGTATGACGGCACCAGTGCGGTAATGCTTTCGGGAGAAACTGCAGCAGGAAAGTACCCTGTAAAAACTGTGGAGATAATGTCGGATATATGCGAAGAAACAGAGAGAAATATCCATTACGACAAAAGATTTAATAAAACAGAGTTTGAAATACAAAGTATATCCGATGCCATATCCCATGCGGCATGCAGTATGGCAATAGATGTGAATGCAAAAGCCATAGCAGCCTGCTCGCTTTCGGGAAAGACAGCCCGTCTTGTGTCAAGATTTCGTCCGGTGGCGGATATATTAGGTTTTACTACACAGAGAAGGGTTTGGCGCAAGCTTTCTCTTTCCTGGGGAGTTATACCGGTGCTTTGTGAAGAGTACCCTTCACCTGAGGTTATGTTCTATACAGCGTCCAAGACCACTGCAAAGCTTCTTGAGCTTTCTTTGGGTGATAATATTATAATAGTAGGCGGAACTACCAACGGCAAATCTGGTGAAACCAATACAATAAGGCTGGAAAAAGTTAATTAACTGTATAATATAATTACAATACGCATATAATATATTGACAATGTAAGTGCGATGTGATAATATATTATTAAAGGAGGCGTATAATATGGCTGCTGCAAATGTAACAATGCGTATGGATGAGGAATTAAAAGCTCAGCTTCAGGAGTTGGTTTCCAATCTTGGTATGGGTATGACAACATTTTTTACTTTATCTGCAAAACAGGCTGTCAGAGAACAGAGAATACCTTTTGAAATATCTTTAAAAGTTCCGGGCAGCGATACAATAGAAGCTATAAAAGAATTGGAAGAGTTTAAGAAAAATCCAAACGGATATAAAAGATATTCTTCTTTTTCCGAGTTGTTGGAAGAGGTAAAGGCAGATGCTTAAAATTGTTTCATCCAATAGGTTCAAAAAAGACTTGAAATTGGCTATCAAAAGAGGGTATGAGATTGAATTGCTTGAAGATGTGGTCAATAAACTTGCATCCGGAGCTGTTTTAGACTTAAAATACAAGGACCATGAGCTGACAGGGGATTTTAAAGGATTGAGAGAATGTCATATTGCACCGGATTGGCTGTTGGTGTATCAGGTTATAGAAGATGAACTGGTTTTGTATTTATCAAGAACGGGAACCCATAGTGATTTGTTTTAACAAGATATACCGGTGAAGCTTTAAGATGCTGAATTGAAGTTAAGTTTGCAGATTGAGTGTTTTGCAAACTTAGTCAATGAATACAGCTTGTTAATCTGCCAGAAATATTACAAATATATTACAAATTTTTACAAAAAAATTGTAATATCTGAAAAAAACTGCAAAAAACCGCATAACTATGCGGTTTTTTTGCTTAAAAAAATTTATGAAAAAATTTTTAAAAAAGTGGAACTTTCTAAAAAAATATACGTCTAACATGGTGATAGTTGTAAAACAGCTGTCTATATATCGTCCTCTATAATAAAAGTTGACGAATATTGTCTTTACATATGTCCTTGGCTTTGTGATATTTTCACTGTATTGGCAGAATGAATTGACATTGTCTTCCTATTATAGTAGAATGAATATATACAGTTTCTTGTAATTGGGTAGAAGCGTTACAGAAATCTGTACGTTATTATTTGCCGAAGCCTTTGCAGGTAAAGGATTTTTTCGGCAATCTTACAGTTTTTTTACAACTGTAAAAAGCACTTGAATTATGTCATTGACATATGGTATAATCAGTGCGAGTATCCGGACCTGGGTGATGAAAGAGGCCCTGCCGGATGTCAGTAAATCTCTTTCAAGAAAAATTAAGGAGGAATTGAGACTATGAACATTAATCTCAAAAAGGTAATTTCATCAGTTGCTGCACTTGCTATGTCACTTAGCTGCTTCACAGCTTTCGCTGCTGATTTTTCAGACGTTGAAGCATCATCTAAGTACAAGGCTGCAATTGACGAACTCGTAGCTCTTGAAATCGTTAATGGTTATGAAGATGGTACTTTCAAGCCTGACAACGAAATCACAAGAGCAGAAGTAACAAAGATGGTTGTTGCTGCTATGGGCCCAAGCTACACAGCTTCAGCTGAAAGCAGCGTTGGCGGATCAGGATTTGCTGATGTTGATCCTGTTGGCCACTGGGCATCAGGCTTCATCGCAGTAGGTGTTGCTCAGTCATTCATCAACGGTATGGGCGATGGCACATTTGCTCCGGATGCAAACGTTACATATGCACAGATCGTTAAGATGCTCGTTGCAGCTCTTGGTTATACAACAGCTGCTGAGTACAACGGCGGATATCCTAACGGTTACCTCCAGCTTGGTAACTCAACAGGCATCACAGCTGGTATTTCTGGTTTGAGCGCTGAAACACCTGTTACAAGAGCACAGGTTGCACAGCTCATCAGCAATGCTGTTGATACTCCTCTTGTACTCGTTACAGGTTGGGAAACAAACTACATCACAGGCGAACCTGTTGCTAAGACAGAAGCTATGGATGGTACAAACACAAAGGGCGAATACAAGACTCTCCTCACAGAGAACCATGACGTTTACAAAGTTAAGGGTCGTGTGACAGGTACATTCGCTACTGGTTCAGCTAAAGCTGGTATGGTTGATTTCGACGTTGAGCTTTCAGACAACTTCGAAGGCACATACCTTATCGACGCTAAGAAGTATGGTATAATCACAGGCTACAGCAACAAGATTTCTATCGAAGCTTATGTTGGTGATACAGCTGCTGATGACCTTCTCTTCACATATGCTGAAGCACTTATCAAGGTTGACGAAGAAGGCGACTACACAATCGTTTCTATCGCTCCTTACGGCAAGAACGACATTGTAGAGCTTGTTGCTGATGATTATGTAGGATATGATGCAATTAGCAAAGAACTTGACTTCAAGAAGAGCGCTACATCTTCAAAGACAATCGGTTATGAAATCGATCTTGACAAGACAAAGTTGTATGTAAACGGTATCGAAATCGCTGATGGTAAAGCATCAGACGCTACAAATGATATCACAACTAACATGATCATAGCTTACATCACAGTTAACAAAGTTGGTACAGTTACACTTATCGACTCAACAGACGTTGCTAGCACAAGCGTTGACGGCGTTTATGATGTTATCATGATCTCACTTCCAAAGTGGGCAATTGTTAGTGATACACTTGTATCAGGCGATACACAGAGAATTTACTTCTCAGATTTTGAAAGTGAGTTTGCTGTAGGAACTGCTGGTGTTGATCAAATTAAGACTGCTGCTGTAGGCGCAAACATCATCATCGACACAACAGATGAAGATAAAGTTGTTTCATTCTACAAGAATGGTGAAGCAATCGACTTTGAAGACATCGCTGTTGGCGATATCGCACTCGTAACATATGATACAAGCGACAGAGCAACAAATTCTGACGTTATTATCGTTAACCTCTGCGACACAGTTGTTGAAGGTGCTGTTACAGGCTCAAGAGACGACGATGGTGTTACAGCTTACACAGTTAACGGAGAAGAATATAAACTCGTTGCTAAAATTGCGTCAGACTTGACAGTTCAACAGCTCCTTTCACCACTTGAAGTTGGTTATGAATATACTCTTTATGTAGACGCTGCAGGCAGAGTTATCGATTATATCGAACAGGCTACAGCTAAGAACTACGCTGTAATCGATAGAGTATCTTACAGCCAGACAAGTGATGCATATGTTGCAAGACTTATCAAAGCTGACGGTACAAGAGAAACAGTAGAAATCAAAGCTTTGGGATCTATCAAGGGCAACACTTCATCAGAAGCTCATGATGTATACAACACTGTATATGGCTTGACAGGCGGTTCAGCTTTCATAGCTAATACACAGATCAACACAGCTACATCAACAACACTCGCACCTGTTGCAAGCCGTGTAATCACATACAAGGTTAACAGCAAGGGTGAACTCAACAACATCGAATTCATCGGTGGTACACAGGATGCAGGCGAATTCTCAGCTAAGTCAAACAAGGTTGGTTCATACAGATTGAACGAAGCTACAGCTATCGTTGACGTTACAGACATAGGTTCTTCAAACATCAACAACACAGCTCAGTATTCAGCATCTGATATCGCTGCTGGTTCACTTGATACATTCGTTGACGGCGAACAGTACACAATCGTTGCTGCTGACAAGGGTGACGACGGCTACTACAAGTTCGTACTTGTACTCGTTGGTAACTCAGCTATCAGCCTCAACACACGTTTTGCTATCGTTGACGCTGTAGGTTCAGAAACATACGAAGAAGACGGATCAGTTAGATACACACTTTCAGTTTACGATGCAGACAGCAACGGCGAACTCGTTAAGTACTTCTACGATGATGATCAGGTTTCTAACCCAGGCTATAAGAGAGGCGCTGTTGTAGCTCTCGGCTTCAACTCAGACGGAACTCTCGATTCAGCTGCTACAACACTTTTGACAGATCAGTTTACAGTAGCTAACGCAGACCTTGCAGACGGTGTACTTTCATTCGCTGAAGGTAATACACTCTTCACAAACTTTGGTGATGGTACAAGTAAGCTCGACGGTTTAACAACTGACACATTCTTCCGTGCATCACTTTGGGATACAACAAAGGTAAGTGATACAAACGGTTATGCAAGAATTGGTTTCGGTGCTATCGTTGAAAAGAGAGGTTCAAATGTAACATTTGTTCCTCAGGTTACAGAGAACGCTATGACATACTTCACAAAGAAGACAACTGATGTTGGCGGACAGACAGCTGACAATGATGTTTCTAAGTATGCTTTAGAGACAGCAGCAGTTGACTTCGACCTCGCTGACGATGTAAAGGTATATGTTGTAGACATGAACGAAGCTGACCTTACACTTTCAGACAGAATCACTGTAGGTTCAACAGGCAGCATCGCTGTAACTCCTACAGTTAGCAACATTGATGTATACAACAGCTCAGACGTTGCAGCAGCTGTTTACACATTCGAAAATGCTGATTTTGCAAACTATGCATACTTCAAGGTTCTTGATGACGAAATCACAGATATCGTTATCTTCAACTCAAAGAACTAATTGATGTTCATAGAACTTTTATAAAAAAAGGCCGACTCATTTGAGTCGGTCCTTTTTTTTTATGATCTGTTCTTTTTGCCGGTGTCTGCCTGCTTGTTTGCAATCTCCGCTTCCAGAAGCTTAGTATTTAGTGGTATGTTTTCTACTTCCCAGTTTAAAAGTAAAGATTTAGGAGTAAGTATATTATCTCGCTCCCATATATCCATATTTATATCCCAGGAATCCATATCTCTGTCCCAAAGCATCTGTTCATAATCCTGCCAGTCAAGAATTCCGGAATAGTTGAAATCGCGAGAGTCTATATCTCTATTGTAGTCTTTTTCCAGTGCCTTTTCAGTATCTTCTCTGTCAAGCACAAGCGCATCCGATGAAAGCTTATGTCTGTCATAAGGTGTGCCATACAGCTTTAGACTGTCAAGCAGCATATCAAAATCTCCGGTGTGCCGCTTGTATGCATTATCCAAAAGAGCAGGTATATTATCAGCCAGCTCTTTCATATGGTCGTAGTATGCCTGATTAGATGCCATAAGCGCCGCACTGTTTTGATAACCCCCTGTTCTTGATGCTCCAAGCCCATATACGTCCTCTGCCGCAAGCGCGGCATTTTTTGTGTACTGGTCCTTGTATGCAAGATAGGCAGCGTCATTATCCGGATTATAACTAAAAGGCTCATAATTATATATTCTGGTTAGATAATCATTTGTTGGAGTTTCTGTTTCCTTTAGGTATTCATTTGTTTTCTCGGTATATTGTCCAATATTTTTTGAATACTCACCGATAGCAGCATCTATACTGCTTCTTGGTGCATACGCAACCCCGTCAATAATCATGGTATTCTGTATTGGAATTCCCCCAAGAGATACAACTCCCTTGTCGTGTGTGACAGCATAGGGAAGTTTTGTAGCTGTGGCGCTATAAGCCGTCACATCTACTACAGAGTCATCAATGCCTTCTTTTTTGTTATAGCTGTTTATACTGCCGATTAAGGTCTGGGGACTTGCTTTTGTTGTGCCCTCATCGTTTCTCTCCGGCTTCAAAAGATACTTTCCGCCGTATGTGACATTCTCTCCGTCGTAGCCTATAAGGCTGTTGTTGTATCCAAGTGTGTTTAAAGCATCCCTCACTCCAAGATTATCAGAGACAAAAGTGTTTCCCTTTGGTGACTTATTTGTATCAGTTGTTTTTTCGTTTTCATCAGTGTTGTATGCCATGTTTATTCCTCCTTTTTATACACGCTTTATTTGTGGCTGATACCCTTGTACTCCTTGCATTTTCAAGTATTTTTCAACGGGTACCATGTCAGAATTTTGGCTTGGGGGTGTAGGATTTGATTTTAGCTTTTTTAGTAGCTTGTCCTTGCCGTCAAAGCTCATAGCTTCAATGGCAATAATAGCCTCTCTTGCTGTATCAGGCTTAAAAAATCCTGCTTTCCACAGCTCTATGATAGTATTATTGTTTGTTTCTCTCTGGAACGGGTTTTGCTTTTGAGGTACAATATTTACATCAAAAAGCACAGGCTCTTTTTTGTTGTCTATTATTTTGTACAGCATGTCCTTTGAAAACTCAGCGTATTCAGCTTCTTCACCCTGACCCGCAATTCTGAATATCTTTTTTTTGTCAAAAAACTCACGCATCAGCTCAATGGTCATAATCACTACTTGTTTGTAGCTGTCATAGGAGTCATCAATTGCTGCCCTTGCAAGCTTGTTTCCCGTTTCCTGAAGAGCAGTGATTGCACTTGCCGCTGTGACGCCGCTGTTGGTGCCGCCTTGCTGAAAGTCACGGTTTCCGATAATTTCTTTTAGCTCCTCAATCTTCTTGGCTCTGTGCTCTATTACATATGCAGGCATATTTGATGTGTTTAGCTCCCTGATAGAGTCATTATCAATGCTTCCTGCCACATGTATTATATCTTTCGAGCAGTCCAGAACTTCTTCTTCGTTGACTGAGCCGCTGTCTTTTATAAGAAAACGAATTTTGCTTGATAGTACTGCGTTTTTCACAATTGCACTGTCTAGTCTGTCGATATAAGTCTGGGGGTTTTTTGCAATATCTATAACGCCAAAACCAAAGGGAGAGTCTTCTTCAGGATACATTACGTCAAAGACAACCGGGTACTTGCCGTGGCTGTAAATACCGTTTGGAAAGTTCTCATTCTCAGTTGCGGCAATTACCTCATTCTGACAAATCTTCATACAATGTACCTTGCCGAATTTTTTGTAGTAGCAATCTATAATCTCTGTCTTGTCCTCCATTTCATGAGCACCGTCAAAAGACTCTATCATTGCGTTTCCCGAAAACTTGTCACGATGCATAGGATAGAGCATTTTCAGGTGCTCGTTGTCCAGCGCATTCACTATAAAAAGAAATGGGCTGTCCTGAACATCATTTACATGCATATCACAGTATACATTCAGGATAGACAAAGGACAGATTTTTATATCTCCCCCCTTATAAAACACCCCATATATACTGGTGCCATGCTTTAGTTTTCTTCTCCAGTTTGACTTGTAGGTTTTTTTGAAGTCTGCCATATCCAGCTGCACCGGCACTATCTTTGACAAAAGCTCTGATACCTTTTTATCCGACGGCTCTCTTTCCAGTACGTTAGGCATAGGGAAGTTGTCCACCGCATCTGCAAATTTATATTCAATAGCGGAGAATATAAAAGCGGTCACTGGCTGTGTTTCATTGTTTTTAGGGTTTAGTAGTGACCCATATCTTGCCTTGTACCAATAATCGTTTTCCCTGACTCTCTGGTTGAGTGCCTGCTTGTCATTTTTGTATTTTTCATATTGAGATAGCGCTTTTGCCAGAAACTCAGGACTAATATTACTCTGATTCATCTCTAAGCCTCCTTTTAAATGTATATTCAAGCTCGTCTAATAGCTCCAGTAGGTATTCCCGAAGAGCCTTTAAGTCTTCATCAGTGTTTCCGCTAAGCTCGGGAGGAGCCTCCATTATAAAATCCAATCATATCATCTCCTTTCTAAAACCAGTTCTTGAATCTTGCTTCTGTCCTTGGCTTGTTTCTGTTTAGCCAGTATTTATAGTCCGAAATTTTGGAGTTGTACTGGCTCATAAAAGCATTGTATGCATGTTTGTCACCTTGGTACAAGGACGCTTTTGCATTCACAAAATCTATATATGCACTGTCGTATGGTGCCGGAAGCAGAGTTTTATCTTTTATAAATCTGTAAATCTTCACCTGACCTTTAAAAGTAGGGAGAATATCACCTGTCACATAGTAGGTATCACCGTCTTTTTTTGTGATTGTCACAATAGATGCGGTATCTTCCGATGTCACCTTTATGGTGTCATTTTCAAGAAGCGGAATATCCTTTATTACAAGACGGTTGTTTGAAATCTCAGCGTCATATGTATCATCTATATACCGAATTGGGCGATATGAAAGAGCATAAATAATTTCAAAGTCACAGGCTTTTTCATCTTTTTTTGCAAGTCGTATTCCCTCCGGAGTATATTGGTACTCAATACCAAAATCCCGAAAGTCAGTTTTCTTAAGCTCCCTTTCTCCCATAATGATTTTTGCAATATCGTTTATGGTTATATCTTCAGGAAGAAGCACACAAGACGTTGAGCATTTGATTTTTTGGTACAAGGGGTCAAGATTTTTTCGTATATACGCCGATAGCTCGTCGCACCAAAGGATATACTCTTTCGGAGAATACTCAGTAGGAAAGAGGGTCTTTGCTCTTTGTATTACCTCTGATATATACATTATTCGTCACCTGTCTTTTCTTTTGTTTTCAGGATTTCTATAGCTTTGACTATCGCTTTTGGAAGCGGAATACCCATAAGCCCTGCATTTTCTACTATTGAGATTACTTCATTGAGTATAAAGCCTATTACAGTGGCAGTGCGTATATAATCTGTTGAAAGAAGCATATCAAGGCGAATAGCAATAAGCACAAACAAAAGCATTACACACTTTTTGCATATTCCTTTAAAGCTGGCTTTACTGCTGATGCTTCCGCTTTCTGTTTTGCCTGATGCTTTGAAAACGCCTGCTACTATAAGACCTGTTATATAATCAACAGCCATAAATATCACAAGTGTAAGAAGGTCTTCGGACCATCCCCCAAACATTTTGGAAAACAAAGCTCCCAGAATTCCTATGTATGTACATACAAATATCTTTATATCGTTCATATTATCTCTCCTCTCTAAGTGCTTGAAGCTCCTTGCCCATAATATTTATAATATCCTGAAGGCTCTTAATCTCCTTGCCCATAGTGTTTATTATGCCGCTTGTATGTGCTACATAATCAGCGTATTCCTTTTTAAATCTTTCAAGCTCGTCCATATCCAATTCATCTCCTTTATAATTCCAATCTTCATTTACCTCAAAGTGAGGAGTATCCGGTGTTGACCACACTCCGCCCCAGACAATACCAAGACTTTTTGCAATTTCTCCGCATTTTTTAAAGAATGAACTGTCAGAGTATTCTCCGCCTTTTACATTCTTGCAAATATCCCATGCTCTTCTTGATGTATGACGGCTGTTTTTAGTCCATGTCACTTTGTTGCCTGGTCTTGTTCTCCCCTGTGCATACAGATAGTTTTGCCTCTCCTGGCTTCTGTATGTCTCGGTTATAAGTACATTAAGTCCTTGTTTTTTACACTCTGCTAAAAACAAATTACAGGCTTTTTGAGCACTTTTGGTAAGCTCTTTTATATCCCTGCAAGTTGTAAGAACATCACTCATTTGCAGTCTCCTTTATGATATCGTATTCTTCTTTGGATATTTCCTGCCACCTGTCAGCAGTATCATTGACGCCAAGGTATACAGCTCCGCCTACATCCGAAAATGTATTGCCGTCTGTGAGGACTTTGCCTTGGCCTGCTTTTAGCTTTTTTATTTCTATAGTATATATTTCCATTATGCTACGCTCCATCCTTTCTGTGTTATTTCTGCAAGCTCTGCCTCTGTAAGCTTTTTCTGGTTTGCGCTTCCCATTGTGAATGTATAAGTGCCGCTTTCTCCCGCGGAAGCATAGTCATATAAGTGCTGGCTTATACTCATAAGGCTTTTATGAGTAAGCTTTGTACAATCGGATACCTTGATGTTCTGACCTATTTCTCCGCCCATAGTCAAGTTTTCAAGGGCGGGACAATCAGAAAAACAGGTTGTCAATGTAGTTGTTTTATATACATAAAACAAGGGTATGGTCTTTAGATTCAGGCAGGTATAAAAGGCACTGTTTGCATTCTTTGTATTTGCGTATACAGGCACCTTGACATCGGTAATACCATGAGATGCTGTGAAAAGATGCTGTCCCGGGGTGGAACCTGAGGCGCATACAATATCATGGACGGGATTGAAATTTTTGTCGGTAAATCTGCCGTATGCAAAAGCATAATAATAGTTTGCACTGCCGCCCTTGTTTTGAAGAACGTCCCAAAAATTTTTGTTATTTGAAGCAGAGCCTGCATCAAATACATTATCAATTTCTGATGCAAACTGTGATGGCTTTATTTTATCTTTGGAGCCTGTTTTTTCACGAATTGCATCTGCTATTTGTGTAAACTTTTCTTGCTGAACACTCATACAGGTACCTCCCAACTGTCAAGGATAGCTGTCCTGATAGCCGTATCCGTTTCAGATTTTGTGTATATATTATCAAACATAGTGTCAATAAGGTCTTTGGTATAATACATACCCAAGTTTCCTTTTATTTCGGCTTCCGTCTCGGCTTTTGTAAAGACATCAGATTTATTTGCTTTTACAGAAGCTAAATGCTGTGTGTTACTTATGTTATTTTCAAGTGCAATTCCCATATCATTCAGTTCAGTCCACACTTTGTCAAATTCAGGCCACACTTTGTCAAATTCAGGCTTTAAAGCTTTACCGCTTTGAGCATTTTCGCTTTCGCCGTTATAGGTTTGGTCTACAATCGGTATAGGTGTATTTTCAGAGAGTGCTCCAACTTCCTGGGCAGTATATGTTGGTTTGGTCGGCTCTTTCGCCCAAGAGGAAACAGTGGGGTCAGTTTCTTCTTTCAAAAGAGTATCAATCTGTTTTCTAAGCTCAAGAATTTCTTCAGTCCGTATTTTTGTTTCCTCTTCAAAAAGTTTGCGAATAAGCTGTGTACTATAGCTTTCCTGCTCCTTTTCGGGATTTGCAGCAAAGCTGTATTTATCCACATTTATTTCATAGCTCATGTTTATCACCTCGTTTTCAAAAGTACTTCAAGTTTTATCTCGCTGATACATACATCTCCATGACCCTCAATCCTGAAAGACAATACATCCCCGGGAGAATATCGGATAGGAAGCCTGTGTTTTCCGGACTTTGAGATACCTTTGTGGGATATAAACTCACCGCCGCCGGATGCAGTATAAAAGTTCAAAAACCCGTCTTTTATCTTGCATCTTATACAAGCATAGATTATGGATTTGTCACCAAAGCTGTCAAAAGAAAGTTCCGGAGTTTCGCCGTAAAAATCACCAAACTCACCTTCTCCAAGAGCATATACTTTGTTTTTGTCTGCAAAGTACACTTTACCTTCATAAAAGTCTCCGTTTATAATAGAGGGAGCTTCAAGCTTTGAAAACAGCTTCAGCTGGGTGTCATAGACTATGAATTCGCTCCCGCCGTCTTTTTTTGTGCAATAGGCATAGTACCTGACTCCGTCTGAAAAAGCATTGGCAGAGGTATACTCTGTCTGGAGCTTGTGTGATATCTTTTTGGGAAGAGTACCTGAATATGCATAAAACCCATCATGAGAAAGCCATATTACACAGTCTCCGCAGGCGGCTATACTGTTTTTGTCCACACATCCGAAATTATATGTCTTTTCAATACTGAAATTAGAGGGCAGGTCGCCATATACTACATGAATTGTGTCTTCTTTAAATGCAAGGACTCTTGTATGCCATGAGATTATTCCTTTAAAAAGACCGGGCGTTCCAACGCTTCCTGACCAACTGTCAGTGCTCACCCCTTGAAACTCATAAAACTCCATAGGCTTGCCAAGGCTTGATGCAAGGATTTCTTCTCCCGACTCTGAACAGAGCCATAATCTGTTGTGAGCAACGCACATATTAGAGCCTTTGGGTACATATTTTTGAAAAACACCTGTAGTCTGGTCAGTTGGGGTTTCAGTGTTGATGCCACAGCCATATGGCCAGTTTATAATCTCACCAAGAGAGTTTCGAAGCTCAAATCCAATCACAGCCATGGTGCCGGAGGAAGTGTAGCTTTTTATGGTAGCAATGGTGGGCGAGATAGTATTTGAATAATCGGTTGAGCTTTTTGGATAGAAGGTATTGTTTTTTGCAAATTCACCTTCAAACCCATAAAAAGCCACAGCATCTCCAATCTTGAAGTTGTTTAAAAATCTGTTTTTGAACCAGGAGCTACTTATTCCCATTATATGTAGGTATGGAGTGGTAGTCTGTGTTGAGGTTGAATATGAATTATAGAACTTAAAGCCTACACTGGAAATGCGATAAGGCTCGATTGCCAAATCATCATAGTCCATAGCCTCACCCAAAGTACAGTAATTATAGCCTTTAAGCTGGGGAAGTGTAATGATAGAGCCGTTGTAGTCCACAGCATCTGTAAAGACAGGGATATCCGTGCGTTTTGCTTCTCCGTTTATATATATTTCATAGTACTTTGTGCTTTTGTTATATACAACACCCGAAAATCCCTCCATAGCGGACAAAAGGCGTTTTGGTATTATCATTTTCACCACTTCAACATTATCAGGAAGAGAAAAGCCCATATCCTTGTACAGTCTGTGAGACCGAAGACAAGGATATTCGCTGTGGCAAAGGTTTTGCATATCCCGAAATTCCCCGTTGTCTGCTTTTATCCGGCGGTTTATTCCCCCAAACACATCAAATGTCACAGAGCCTTGAGTGCGTGAGATATTATTATAAATCATCAGTATTCACCGATTTCCTTTGCACCCTGTGCCGCCTTTTCCATTTTTTTCTGAACCTCAAGGTTGCCGTCAATACTTCTTTTTATCACTTCTGCAAGTTTTCTTGGCACTTTTACAGTTTCCCCAAGCTTTATTTCATACACCTTACCGTCGCAAGAAGCGGTTGTGGTAGTGCCAAGCTTTTCAGCGCCAAGGGGTATTGTCACAGACACCTTTTCGTTCATGTAGCTTCTGTAGTTTTCATTATTGATTTTTCTTCTTTCGTTTACTGTCATTTTAGGTTTTGTTTCAGTTGTCTTTTTTGTAGTAGTGCTTGTCATAATTTTTATTCTCCTTCTTATTTGTAATAGATTTTTATTTGGTTCTCGCAGCTTTTTTGTACACTTGGTGAGGGAATGGGGTTTCTCATCAGAAAATACCGCATGGCATCATAGTCATGGTCCTCACAATCTGTGTCGATATCTTCCGGTTTTTTAGGGTCATATACAAGGTTTGGAAAGGTCCTTATAAAATGACGGCAGGTATCAAATATATACATCATGGGATAGCCGTTTTTATCAAAAGCCAGCCTGTGATGTACTTGCATTTTGCCGGGAATTCTTTTGTGGTCGCCTTTTTCAAAATACACACCCTCTCTTTCAAAGAGATTTATAATAGTTCCTGCTTTGCCTCGGCTTTCATCCCATATGGCAGGGTCCGCAATACCGATGATATTGTTGCCTGCCTCCTCTGAATCCTCAATTTCCTTTATCATTCTGGCGATAGCTGACGGCTCCATTCGAACGCCGGTATTTGGTTGGTCTGTACATCCGTAAAGCTGTCTGTACAGATAGCATATACCTTGCTCGTCAACAGCCCACCACTGCACTGCAAAAGGCCGTGTATAGCCGTAGTCAAAGCTTCTGTATCTTTTCCAGTGCCTTGGTATAATAAAAGGTCTTATCACATGGGTATTTCTTCTGTCCTCATTTTCAGGGTGGTTTTTCCATTCTGTAAATACCTGCCCTGAAAAAGTGTCCCAGTCACCGTACAAAAGCGCATTTTTCTGTGCCTCAGGCAAGGATGCCAGATTGGCAAGATAGTTTGGGTCGTTGTCCAGTAGTGCCTGATTGTCAAATACGGATGAGGGGATAAAAACTCTTGTTCTTTCCACCTCTTTCATAGAGCCGTCAGGCATTCTGACATTTGTTTTGAATCTTATTGTGGTATTAGGCGGTGCGGCAGTGATAAATCTTTCCTTTACCCAGCCGTGTCCTATACCACCGGGGTTTGCTGTAGCCCTTATATACACTCTTACGCCCTCGCCGTCAGCACGGTTTCTTGATATAAGATATTCGTATTCCTCTCGGGTAAAATGTGTCAGCTCATCAAAGCCTATAAAAGCAAAGGACAGCCCCTGATAGTTCAGGTAGCTGTCCTTGTTCGGCATGGATCCGAAGTATATTCGGGCGCCGGAGGGAAATCGCCAGACATGCTCAGTGGAATTGTATACCGCATCCGGAAATGCCGCAGAGTATATACGGCGAGACTTTGAAATCAGCTCCCTCAGCTGAGGAAAAGTCTTTCTGAAAATAATACCCTTATAATGAGGAATGTGTACTTGCCTGAGCGCCTCTGCCACCAAAGCATCGGACTTGCCGCCACCGGCAGCTCCGCCATAAAGCGCTTCATACTCAGACCTTGATTGAAATACCCTTTGTCTTTCCTGTGGTTTCCATACAACATTCATTTGCGTTTCCTCCGTAGTTAATCTGCTTGCGGTGAGGATAAAAAAGCAGATTACATCTTTGTCAGGGTTGACAATGATTCGTATCTCAAAAGATAAAGAGGTTCAAGAATTTTTGCCATGTGATATGCTTTCCATGACATAGTACCTCTTTGGTTGAGAGGGTCAGAGCTTCCGGCAGAGCCTAGCGCCTTGGTAATATTTTCAATATTGCCTTTAGGACTTGTTACGCCGTATGCATCCTTGGCAATAAAGAGATTGCCGTATACAGGACTGTTGTTTTTACCGCCGCCGTCTGCAGGGTAGATAGCGGTGTCAAGCTCAATAGAAGAGTCAGGCTGAGAGTTTACAACAACGCAGGCTTCACCGTTTTCTCCGGCTTGGGCGCTTTCCACCACATAGATAAAGCCGTTAGCAATAATGCTTCTGCCTGCAAGTGCCTGAGCTTCTGTTTCAGACAAGTCCTCCATAATGAATATCTTGTTATTTTCGGCATCGATTTTCTGGACTGTAAGCTCTGCTCTGTTTTCTGCAAGGTCTGTGCCTCTAAATACCTTTGCATCAGGGGTTTCTACAAATCTCACTCCGTAAAGCTCGCCGATTTCACCTTTGTAGATGTGCTTTGAATCTGTGTATTCATGAGGCTTTTTCCAGTTTTCGTCGGACTGGATATCAAAAGTCACATCAGGATGAACGATTGCCACATAATAGCCATCGTCAAAAGGCACTGCCTTGTTTCTCTTAAGCTGGTTTACAGCCTTTCTGATATCTGTGACGGTAAGGCCGCCTTCAAGCTCAGCACGGCTTGATACACCGCCTGCATAAAGTACGTTTGTACCTGCTGAAAGCACGTCCTTTGTAATATCATCAAGAGTTTCAGCGGCGTTTCTTCCCAAAAGCTCGTTCATCTTAAGAACTTCAGGTGACGGGTCATGCTTAAAGAAATCAAAGCTGTCAGTGTAGCTCACATAGTTGCCATACTGAATAGGCTGGGCAGTAATTCTTGTAATATTGATAGTGCTGCCCTTTGGTGTTATACCTTCAGTAAGCGGCTTAGTTGCCTTTGGAAGTGGAGAAAGTCTGTCCCATGCAATAGTTTTTGTTTTACCCTTTGGCACCTGTACCTTCTGTCCAAACTGGTCGTGAACAAGCTTTATTTCCGCTTTCTTGAGGATGTGTCTGTTCAGAACATCCTGAAAAAGAGGAGCTGTACCGTTTGACTTTGTAGTGTTCAGGTTCAAAAGCTTTTCTGTATCTGTCATAAAATCACTCCTTGTTTTTTCTATAACCGGTTATAGACAGAGTATAACACAAACTTCGTGGAAAAACCGTCAAAATACAAGGAGGCTTATAGCCAATATTGTCAAATAATGTTGACTTTTTATTCCAATATTAAACAATTGTTAGATTTTTTTGAATATTTTTATTTTTTATTTACTTTCATTATATTTTTTGTTATAATTTTAAGGTATATTATAATGGGAGGAGTAAGCTGATGCAAAGAAAAAAACTTTTTATAGTTGTATGTATACTTGCCATGGTATTTGGCTTTTCAAAAGCACTGGCAGATGATGCCTGCACAACTGAATATTTTATAAAAGAAGCTTTGAATCTTAGCGGCAAGCTTGAAATGCCCGAAGCATCCGTGCCTGCTCCTGAAGGCTTTTCACCCTCAAGCAGTGACGTCCTTTCTGCTTGTGAAAAAGGCATTATTTCCTATGAAAAAGCAGAAGCTTTGCAAGATACTATTTCAAAGCAGGATGCATCCGGTATAATATATAATATACTTGTAAGTGTTGACCCGGAGTTTTCTATAAGCGAAAGTCAGGCAAAGGAGATACTAAATTCCTGCTATGACAATGCCCTGATTTCTCCTGAGAATAAAATAGCCTATGCTTCTATGATACGCCATGGGATTATATCAGTAAGAGGCCTTACATATCCTGACGGTATTCTGACCAAAAGCGGCGCAGATACCATGATTTCAAATGTTTACAGACTATTTTCAAAGAAGCTCCCTGTCACTGTAGGTGATGTGACTATCCATGTGGGAAGCTCTGTTGATGAAGTGTATTCAAAGCTTGGTGAGCCGGACTCATGTGAGTATTCAGCTTCAGGTGTTGAGTGGTTTGTATACAGTTCAAATTATAAAACCTTTATAATTATAGGTATAAAAGACGATATTGTGGTTGGGTATTTTACAAATTGTCAGGATTTCACTAAAGATGAAGGTGTCAGTGTTATCCGGGACCAAAGCGGAGAAATAAGCGGAGCATATTATGTTCCAAACCCTGAGGACCTTCCAAACAGTCCGGAGTCTGTAGCGAATATGCTTCTTCATGCTATCAACTCACATAGAGCAAAAAGCGGACTTGTGACTTTTATAGACAAGCCGGTTGACCTTATACCAAGCCTTAATAAAGACACATCTATAGAAGAATTTGTAAAAGGTGAGGATTTTATACAGCTTTATACAAATCTTCTTATGGACTCTTCAATACTTTCATATCACTTTAATACAGCATCACAGCTCACAATGGAAGCAAAAGACGGGGGCTTTTGTATCACGGCCAAAGATTCCGGAAGCAGCATAGTGTCAATTCTTGGCATGACAGACGGCGCAGCACCCATAGAAGACACACAAAAAGACATAAAAATAAAAGCACCAAAGATTATTTCACCTGAAAATAATCAAAAGACAGAAGACAAAGATTTGATTCTTCAAATGAAGAAAGCCTGTGCAAAAGAGTACTTGGTAAAGGTGTATAATCTTGAAAAAGAAAGATATGATGTAAATGCTTACATCACTACAGACGACTCTGGTATAACAATTCCCGGTTATATGCTTACAGAGGGTAATATGTACAGAGCATGTATAGCATCGGTGGACGGCAAGGAAGAAATTCCCGGCAATACTGTAGTGTTTTTGTACAAAGATGCAGCGGTGCCTCTTGAGGTCAAGTCCCCAAAGGGAGAGTCTCAGACTTACGAAGAGGAAATACATATAAGCGCATATTCTTCTGCTTACAGAGACTTAAGAATAGATGTATATAACAAAGATGATGAAGCAATACTCACAAAAGAGCTGAAAGACGAGTTTGAATATACTCTCGACGCACTGCCTGCCGGCAAGTATAATATATGCATTACTGCTGTAAGCCGTGCTACAGGTGAGGACATGGCGCAGGAGTTTATCACTGTCACAATCAAAGAGATAGTTCAAAAGATAAATCAGTTTGTTTTAGCCCCCGGTGAAAGATACGATTTTTATTACGGAAATGATAATAATTGGCTGTATTTTTATGATGTGGATTATATAGAGGCATCACAGGGTCAGTGGCGCACAAGAATTACGCAGCGCAAGGTTCCTGCTACAAAAAAATATCGTCAGCTTAGAAATACTATCCCACGCGCATCATATACTGTAGGTATATCAGGAGAGATGCCTATGGAAGCTTCTACAGAGTTTGGCCAGGCTGTATGCAATCTGGCACTGTCTTACAAGGGAGTTCCATATGTATGGGGAGGTACTACTCCAAAAGGCTTTGACTGTTCAGGTCTTGTTAAATATGTGTTTAATAAGCTGGGAATAAATAATATACCCAGAACAAGCGCCCAGCAGTTTGCAAAAGCCGGTGATTTTGTAGATAAGAATGCACTTATCCCCGGAGACCTTGTATTTTTCCAGAATAATGGTGTGATACATCACGTAGGTATATATATTGGCGGCGGCAAAATGGTTCATGCACCCTCTACAGGAGATGTAGTCAAGGTATCAAGTCTTCAAGGAAGCTATTTTCAAAGAGAATATGCGGGAGCAAAAAGAGTTTCTCGCTGATAAGGAGATAGATTTATGACTAATAAAGCATGTGTGAGCAAAAAAAGAAGAGCCAGAGGCTCTGTGTCTATGTGGGCAGTTATAGCTTTGTGCATAGTCGCAATAGGTCTTATAGTATATAATATCATAATGATGAACTATTGGTATGTAGCTGCGTATTTCATAGGCATCATACTTGGAGCAAGCTATATATTGGTGTGCCTGAATGAATTGTATTCAACCTGGATAGCACAGGACGGCAAAGACCTTATGATGCAGTGTTGGGACAATTGCTTTTTCCCTCACCAGACTCTTTCAAATATCAAGTTCTTCGGCGAGCTTTTGCCTGCCAAGAACATAAGACTTAGAGTGCCAATAAATGAGATAGGCCGTATAATAATCGGAACAAAGACATTTATCAAGCGAAATACTGATGATGAAGCCTTTCTTGAGGCTGTAGCATTATATGAGAACACCAAGTATAATTCAAATCAGAAGATGCTTGACAGAATGGATATCCTTTATGTATCCACCACCGACGGTGACAGTGCATACATGAATGTTGTTGATTTTGATGCTAAAGAAGTAATGAAAATCATGAGAAATATCCAGACAATTAACCCAGGCGTTGAAATCAAGCTAAACGGCAGACAGTACAGAAGCTTTAACAGTTGAGGACAAAGCCATGAAGAAGAAATATTATGCAGTGCGCTCCGGCCGCGTCCCCGGTATATACACTTCGTGGGAGGACTGCAAAGCGCAGGTTGAAGGCTTTAGCGGAGCAGAATATAAAGGCTTTGAAGACAAAAACGGAGCACTTGAATACATGGGAGTGAAAGCTCAGGACCAAGAGTGCAGCTCTTGTGCTGCCAAAGCCTATACCGACGGAAGCTATAATGTATCCGACGGAAGATACTCTTATGGTGTGGTGTTGTTTATAGGCGACGAAAAGCTGACCTTTTCAAAAGCCTTTGAAAACAATGAAGACTCCTCTATGCGAAATGTAGCAGGGGAGATAGAAGGTGCAAAGTTTGTAATGGATTACTGTGTAAGGCATGATATACCCTCTCTTGAGATAGTATATGATTATGAGGGTGTAGAAAAGTGGTGCACAAAAGAGTGGAAGACAAACAAAGAGGGCACAAAAAATTATCACTTTTATTATGAAAGCATCAAGGATAAGCTTTATGTAAAATTCACCAAAGTCAAAGGCCATTCGGGAGATAAGTATAACGACGAAGCAGATAAGCTTGCAAAACAGATACTTGGAATATAAAAATCCGGACCGTATAAGTTTAATCTTTGCGCTCCGGACTTTTTTTGAACTTCTCATGGTTTTTGTGTGACAGAATTACTAAAAAATCATAAGGGAAAAGTTGTTTTTTTTACGTGTAGATTTAAACGTGAAATTTTTACAAATTTACACATAAAAAGTATACAAAATATCCAAATATTGTGCTCTGGTTCTTGATTTGGGGTATAAAAACACAAGATATTTTATGCAAATTGAACAACAAAACCTCTGGTTTTTGGTCTGTTTTTTCCTATATGGGAAATGTGACTAAAGCGGTCAGCCGATTTTTGTGCAATTATTGTCTTTTCAAAAAGCAAAAGGAATGGTATTATAGTATCGTAAGCAGATGTGTGTTTACTATTGATTAGCAATTGATGACTGCAGAGGCAGTTGTTTAAAAATGAGAGGGGATTTATAAAATGGCAGATTTACAACTCAAAAGTATTTACAAAAGATACGCCGGCGGCGTTACAGCTGTAAGCGATTTCAATCTTGACATTGAAGATAAGGAATTCATCATCCTTGTTGGGCCTTCAGGATGTGGTAAGTCCACAACACTCCGTATGATCGCAGGTCTTGAAGAAATCAGCGAAGGCGAGCTTTATATCGGCGGAGAACTTATGAACGAAGTTCCTCCAAAGGAAAGAGATATAGCAATGGTTTTCCAGAACTATGCTCTTTATCCTCATATGACAGTATTTGAGAACATGGCATTTGCTCTTAAGCTTCGCAAGACTCCAAAAGATGAAATCAAGAAGCGCGTAGAAGAAGCTAAGTCGGATCGTAGCCA
>JAZUOB010000229.1:0-6276 GCA_045604425.1 Clostridia bacterium | reverse complement strand
CTACATCACCTTTGGATGCTATTGTTTTATATTCATAATTATTAAATCCGTACTCAAACAATGCTTTTGTATCTGTATAACATATTTCCTGATTTGCAGATTTCATTACAATACACAAAAGCTCTGTTCCGTCCTTTTCAGCACTTGATACCAAACAGTAGCCTGCATTACTTGTGAAGCCGGTTTTTATACCGGTACAATTAGGATAATAATACTTTTCGGTTCTGCCGGTACCAATCAAAAGGTTTGTGCTTGGAAGCACTCTTTCGGTTGTGTACTTATTTGTAGGAGGAATAGTATATGATTTTTTCTTAACAATTTCTCTGAATTCATCATTTTCCATTGCATATCTTGCAAGCACTGCAAGGTCATTTGGCGTAGTATAATGATTATCATCGTGTATTCCGTATGAATTGGTAAAGTTTGTATTAGTCATGCCGAGTTCCTGAGCTTTTTTATTCATTATCTCAACAAAGAGCTCGCTTGGTCCTGAAATATGAGTGGCTATCACATTTGCAGCATCATTTGCAGAGTATACCATCATACCATGTATAAGTTGCTCTAAAGTCAACTGTTCACCTATCAATATACCCATATGAGAGTCTTCGTTTGTTATAGGTGCCAAAGATGCTACATCTGCTGACACAGTATCATTCATATTACCAAGCTCTAATGCCAGAACTGCTGTGAGTATTTTTGTTGTAGAAGCAGGATACAATTTGTCATCAGGGTTCTTGCTGTAAATAACACGGCCTGAATTCATATCCATAAGTATAGCAGAATTTGCTCTTATTTCAGGTACATCAAAGCTTTCTTCTTCTACATACACATTATCAGCAAAAGCCAATGTGTTTGAAAGCATTGTAATAATACAAACAATTGTGAAAAACAGTTTTTTCATTTCTTTCCTCCAAATATGTTTTTTTATATTTTTACATAAGTATAAAACAATTAAGGTGCATATCTATCAGTGAAGTTTTGTTGCCATAAAGCAAAAATCCGTACATGTTAATTATACTACAATATTATACATTTTTCAACAGTATTTCTCAATTATTATCAATTTGTATATAATTAACACTATAACAATAGTATTTTTCAGCTTTTGCTGAATATTTTGTTCATCCTCTTCTGAATCTCTACCACCACCAAAGGCATCACGGACAAGCAGCATACCAATTGCCACTGTGATGTACTTAGCCTCACTGTTCCAAACAGCTCTGACATAAAACATACTACTATCACCTGAAGCATTACGCCCAGGACAAAAGAAAAAACTAGAAGCTTGTTTTTGAAAAATTGTCTGCCAATAACACTTCCGCTGCTTCGCATATTAAACGCATGCAATAATTGTGAAAAACTAAGCACACAAAAAGCCATTGTCCTGCCTACACAAACATCCGAATAAATATTCACACCAACAGAAAAAGCAAACAATGCCAACGCACCTATCAACATACCTTCAAGCACAATAGCTACTCCGCCAGAAAAATCAAACAGCTTATTTTTTGTATTTTTTTCAAGGAGCAAATCTTTATCCTGGGGGTCTACACCCAATGCTATAGCCGGAAGGGAATCTGTAACAAGATTTATCCACAAAAGCTGAAGCGCCAAAAGAGGAACCTCCATGCCCATGAGAATGGAAATAAACACAGTGATTATTTCCCCGATATTGCTGGATATCAAAAAACGCACTGATTTTTTTATGTTCTCATGTATTTCTCTCCCAAGCCTTACGGCTTTGACTATTGTGGCAAAGTTGTCATCTGTCAGTACAAGGTCGGAAGATGCCTTTGCAACATCTGTACCCGACATACCAAGACTACAGCCAATATCCGCATTTTTAAGTGCGGGTGCATCGTTCACCCCGTCTCCCGTCATTGCCACCACCTTATTATTTGCCCTAAAAGCCTTTACAATTCTGACTTTATGCTCAGGGGTTGTGCGTGCAAATACATTATATTTTTCTACAGCTTCCTGCATTTGTTTTTCATCCATACGACTGAGCTCTTGGCCTTGGATACATTCATTTTTTTCTTTGGCTATTCCTACTTGTTTTGCCACTGCAAAAGCTGTCTCTATATGGTCACCTGTAATCATTACAGGTCTTATACCGGCGGATTTGCAAAGCTTTACAGCCTCGCTTACTTCTTTTCTTGGAGGGTCAGACATTCCAATAAGACCGCAGAATATAAGCTCATTTTCTTCTATGCTCAAAGCACCGGTCTTGTATGCAACACCGATTACCCTTAGTGCCCGGGTTGCAAAGTCTCTGCCGGCAGAAAGTATCTGACTTTTATGAGTCTGACTAATGCTCTTTATACCGTCAGTAGTCAAAATTTTTGTGCAAAAACCCAAAACCTTTTCCGGTGCACCTTTTACAATCAAAGCATCATCTGTAAGCACACGCATCTGTTTTGTGGCAGATGAAAAAGGCTGTTCCTGAAGCTTTGTATACTCAGGACTGATATTTCTTCTTTTGCATTCTTCTACAATAGCAAGCTCTGTAGGATTTTTTGTGTTGTCTGTTGTACATATCATTCCATATCTTAAAGTACTTTCCTCCATGCCATATATTTTTTGTACTGTCATTTTGTTTTCTGTGACGGTTCCGGTTTTATCTGTACAAATTACATCTGCGCTGCCCAAGGTTTCTACTGCCGGAAGATTTTTCACTATTGCTCCGCTTTTTGCCATTTTCTGAACACCTATAGAAAGCATAATGGTGACTATTGCAGGAAGTCCCTCCGGTATTGCTGCCACCGCCAGACTGACAGAGGTGACAAACATATCAAAGGGTGAAAAACGCCGCATAACACCAATTACAAATACCAAGGCACATATTATAAGTGCGCAAATACCAAGTGTCTTGCCTACAGATGTCAGCTTCTTTTGAAGCGGAGTCTGTGGCACTTCATCACTTGAGAGCATCTGTGCAATCTTTCCTACCTCTGTATCCATTCCTGTTGCCACAACAATTCCTTTTCCTTTGCCGCCTGTCACAAAAGTTCCTGAATACGCCAAATTGACCCTTTCGGATAGACCTGAAAGTTTATCTAATATAGCATCTGAATTCTTTTCTACAGGCACGCTTTCACCGGTCAGGGCAGACTCATCTATCTCCAGATCTACTGTTTCAAAAAGTCTTAAATCTGCCGAAACCACATCACCTGAGCGAAGCAAAATAATATCTCCGACACACACCTCTGCCGCCGGTATTCTAAGTTCTTTGTTGTCTCTTATCACCGAAGCTGTAGGTGACGACATTTTTTTCAAAGCTTCAAGACTCTTCTCCGCTTTATACTCCTGAATAACCCCAATCACAGCATTGAATACAACAATACTCATAATTATTATAGGCTCTATAATATCTGTATCATTGTCCATTATTCCGGTAAAAAAAGAAATACACGCAGCTGCTATCAAAACTAAAATAAGGAAATCATTAAACTGTTCAAAAAAAAGAAAAACTATGCTTTTCTTTTGACCATCTTTTATTTTGTTTCCACCGTTTTTCATCAATCTGCGCTTTGCTTCTTTTGATGAAAGTCCTTTTTCTCTGTTTGTTTTAAGACTTTTCTCTACCTTATCCAAAGACTCACAATATGCAAACACGACGCCACCTCACACAGTATTCTAAAATCATTCTATTCATCTGTATAAAAAAAAATGCACAGACCAAATAATACATAGGTCTGTGCATTTTTAAACATCACATCACATATCAAATAAAGATACTTGATCAGTCTCCGGCAATCCGTCAAGACAGTGATTAGCTTCCAAAATCTCCATTACCGTCTTTGTGACACCTGTTCTGACTCTTAGCTCTTCGCGAGTTTTAAAAGGGGATATCCCCCTCTCATGAGCTATACTTTTCGCCGCATTTTCGCCAAGCCCCTGAAGTGCGTTCAGCGGCGGCAAAATGCCCTTTGGAGTATTTATAAACTTTGTGGCATCTGATTTATAAAGGTCAACCTTTACAAAGTCAATACCTCTTGCGTACATTTCGATGCATATTTCCAGTATAGGAATAAGATTTTCTTCTTTTGGAGAAATGGTATTATTCTTTTTCTTCTCCAAAAGTTCTTCCATTGATTGCCTTGCAACGCTCATGCCGTTTGCCATTAAAGCTGCATCAAAGTCATCTGCACGCACCGAAAAATATGCTATATAAAAGGCTTCGGGATGATGTACCTTGCAGTATGCAATTCTAAAAGCCATGGTCACATATGCAACAGCATGCGCTTTTGGGAACATGTACTTTATTGTCTTACAGCTTTTCAGGTACCATTCGGGGACATTGGCAGCGCGCATAGCTTCTTCATCCTCAGGTGTGAGTCCTTTTCCCTTTCTGACAGCTTCCATTATTTTAAAAGCGTGTCCAGGCTCTACACCCTGATTCATCAAATAAAGCATAATATCATCACGACAACAAATAGCGTTTCTCAAAGTTGTAGTCCCTGATTGTATCAAATCCTGAGCATTATTCAGCCATACATCAGTGCCATGGGACAATCCGGAAATACGCACAAGCTCGGAGAATGTGGTAGGCTTTGTGTCAACAAGCATCTGACGTACAAACTTTGTACCAAACTCAGGTACTCCGTATGTGCCAACAGAAGACCCAATATCCGAATTGATTTTAAGGGCATCAGTAGAAGTAAACAAGCTCATGGTCTCAGGGTCATCAAGTCTGATTTTTTGAGGGTCTATCCCGGTAAGGTCAGTGAGCATTTTTATAACTGTTGGGTCATCGTGTCCAAGCTCGTCAAGTTTCAAAAGATTTGCGTCGATTGAGTGATAGTCGAAATGGGTGGTGACAATATCAGATTCTACATCGTCAGCCGGATGCTGTACAGGGCAGAATTCATGAATATCGTTTTTGAAAGGCACAACTATTATACCGCCGGGATGCTGACCTGATGTTCGCTTTACACCTACGCATCCAGCAGCCAAACGCTTCATCTCTGCATTTCGGATACTTATTTCTTTTTCTTCTGCATATTTTTTTACATAACCGTATGCAGTTTTCTCAGCCACAGTGCCAATAGTTCCGGCGCGGAACACATGGCCTTCACCAAAAAATTCTTCTGTGTACTTATGTATTCTGGATTGATAGTCTCCCGAGAAATTCAGGTCTATATCCGGCTCTTTGTCACCTTTGAATCCCAAAAATGTCTCAAAGGGGATATTATGTCCGTCTTTTAGATATTCACTTGCGCATTTTGGACAAACCTTGTCAGGCAAGTCGCATCCGGATATATCTGTGCCCAATACAAATTCTGAATTTTTACACTTGGGACAAATATAATGAGGCGGCAGAGAATTTACTTCTGTTATATCAGACAAGAAAGCAACAAAGGAGGAGCCTACAGAACCTCTGGAGCCTACCAGATATCCGTCACTAAGCGATTTTCTAACAAGCTCCTGGGCAATCTTATACATCACAGAAAAACCGTATGTAGTGATAGAATAAAGCTCTTTATCCAGTCTTTGCTGTACGATTTCAGGCAAAGGATCACCATATATGGCTTTTGCTTTTTTATAGGAGTCGTTGACAATGTCGTCCTGGGCTCCGTCGATTTCAGGAGGGCATTTCTCCTTTGGTATTGGGCGGACGTTTTCTATCATATCTGCAATAATATTTGTGTTCTCAACCACAACCTCATATGCCTTGTCCTTGCCAAGATACATGAATTCATCAAGCATTTCCTCTGTGGTCCTGAAATACAATGGCGCTTGTCTGTCTGCGTCCTTGAAGCCTTTATAGTGCATCAGAATTTTGCGATAGTCTGCACCCTCAGGGTCCATAAAATGCACATCACAAGTTGCAACCACCGGTTTATTCATCTTCTCACCAAGGGTGACAATTCTGCGGTTTAGCTCCATAAGGTGTTCATCTTTTGTAATATGTGGAAATTCATCCGAATATTTCATATACCAATTATTGCCGATAGGTTGTATCTCAAGGTAGTCATAAAAAGATGCAACTTCCATAAGCTCTTCATCATCAGCTCCGTTTGCAAGCAAACTGAAAAGCTCACCTGCCTCACATGCTGAACCTACAATAATGCCTTCTCTTTTTTGTGATAGCAAGCTTCTTGGTATTCTGGGTGTTCTGAAGAAATACTTAAGGTGCGAATCTGATACCATTTCATAAATGTTTCTTATACCCGTATTGTTTTTGGCAAGTAGAATTATATGATGTGCTCTGTTTTTCTTTGACGCATCTTTAGTATCAAAAACATCATTAAGAGTCGAGTAGTCTTCTACTCC
>JAZUOB010000228.1:0-1526 GCA_045604425.1 Clostridia bacterium | reverse complement strand
AACGGGTGTGATTGCTCCTGCCACCTTTTCAGCGCTTTCAAACTCCACATCTCCCACAAGCTTTTTATCTGCCATACGGTTGATGCCTACATCTATAACCACAGCTCCCGGCTTAATCATATCGCCTGTAACAAAGTTTGGTATACCCACTGCTACAACGAGTATATCCGCCTCTTTTGTCTTGGCTTTCAGGTCTTTTGTCCTTGAATGGCATACTGTGACAGTACCGTTTTTATGGAGCAGGAGCATTGCCTGGGGCTTGCCTACTATATTGCTTCTGCCAACTACTACACATTCTTTGCCGGCCACATCTATACCGGACTCTTTTATAAGCTCCATTACCCCTGCGGGTGTGCATGGAACAAAATCAAAATCACCAACCATGATTTTACCTACATTCACCGGATGAAAAGCGTCTACGTCTTTTATAGGGCTTATAGCTTCTATAATTTTCTTTTCATCGATATGGTCAGGCACAGGAAGCTGTACCAAAATCCCTGAAATTTTTGGATTGTTGTTCAATACATCAATCAAATCAAGAAGTTCCTTTTCAGAAGTTTCTGAGGGAAGTGCATACTCCTCAGAATATATTCCACACTCCTCACAAGCTTTCTTTTTGTTATTTACATACACGCGGCTTGCAGGGTCATCTCCTACTATAATTACCGCAAGGCCCGGGTTAATGCCTTTTTCTTTTAGGCTTGCCACTTCTTCCCGAAGCTCCCCTTTTATCCTTGCTGAAACTTCCTTTCCCAATAACAGCTTTGCCATTTTTATTCCTCCTTATTTGGTTTTCAGGTCTTATAAGGCACTTATCGGTAAACCCTATAAGGTCCTCTCTGTGTGCTATTTTTAAAGCTTCTTCAACAAGCTTTCTGTTTGCAGGGTTTCTGAACTGCAAAAGTGCTCTTTGAAGAGTCTTTTCTTTGTACGGTTTTGGAACATACACCTTTTCCATGGTAAAAGGGTTAAGCTCTGTGTAAAACATACATGTTGAAATTGTACCGGGTGTGGGATAAAAATCCTGAACCTGCTGTGGATTTATACGATGAGCATTAAGATACTGTGCAAGTTTTATAGCATCATGTATGGTGCTTCCCGGATGACTGGACATAAGATACGGAACAAGATACTGCTTCTTGCCAAGTCGCTCATTTATCTTATAGAACTTGTCCGAAAAAGCATTATACACCTTGTTTTCAGGCTTGCCCATAAACCGAAGAACATTATCCGACACATGCTCCGGTGCTACCTTTAGCTGACCGCTTACATGATGCTCACATAGCTCATCAAAGAATTCATCGTTTTTGTCAGCCATAAGATAGTCAAATCTTATTCCGGAGCGTATAAACACTTTTTTCACTCCGTCTATGCTGCGTAGCGCACGAAGCATTTTTAAATACTTTGTATGGTCGACTTTCATGTTCTTGCACACCTAAGGAAATAAACACTGCTTATTCTTGCAGGCACCGATGGTCTTCTGCTTTTCACAGGAAACCGCCGTAAAATTGGCAGTAGGGCCGCCT
>JAZUOB010000227.1:0-7017 GCA_045604425.1 Clostridia bacterium | reverse complement strand
TACCATATCCATGTCTTATATCATTCCTTTCAAAATTGTGTATGATAAATTACTGATTGTTGCCTATTGTGTAATCAGCAATAACATTTCCGTTGACAATATGCTCTGCAACTACTTGCTTTGCTTTATCCGGAGTCATTTTTACATAAGTAACCTTTTCTTTGCCGGGCTCGTAGATTTCTACGATAGGCTCAAGACGGCAAACACCGATACAGCCTGTCTGTACTACAGTCACGTCCTGAAGATTTCTCTTTGCTACTTCTTCAACAAAAGCTGTCATTACAGGTCTTGCACCTGCTGCAATACCGCAAGTAGCCATACCTACAACTATTCTTGTGCCATCATTTTCACGTCTCATGCCAACACCGGCAGAGTTTCTTTGTCTGATTGCTTCCAAATCTGCTAAGCTTTTCATATTTGATATACCTCCTATAGCTTTTATCCGGCATACAGCTCGTCTTCGCCCTGGCGAAGATATTCAAGGAGCCAATTCATAACACCGGTATCATTCAAGGGAACTTCTTTTAGAATTTCCTTTAATTGTCTTGTATCAACACTAAACTCTTTGCCGTCTACAAAGTGTGAGAAAACAAAGTCAACATCCAGATATGAGGTAATGGTAGAAAATACAGTATCTACTATATTTCCAAGAGGCTGTCTGTCAATATGAGAATGGACAAACCGCGCCGTTATCTCGGTACCAACACCAAGCTCTGATTTTATTTCTATTCCTCCGCCTGCATTCTCTGCAGCAAGCTTTAAAAGAGGAATACCAAGTCCAACCTTTCTGGTTGTCCTCTTTGTAGCAAAGGGACTTATTACATTTTTTAAAAACTCTTCGTCCATACCTTTGCCGTTGTCCTTGATACAAAACATAAATAAATCATTTGCTCTGTCTTCTGTTATAGAAAGCTCCACAAGGGACGCTCCTGCAGCAGTAGAATTTTGGAGTATATCCAGAATATGAAGTGATATTTCTTTCACCAGATAATGCTCCTTTCTTCTTGCAAATGTTTGTCAAAAATTTGACATAGTATTATAAAAAAATTAGTCCATTTCCTGATATTTCTTGATAATATCTTCTACATCGTCTACAACAAGACGTCCGTAAACATCTTCATTTACAGTGATAACGGGCGCAAGACCGCAAGCACCGATACAACGTGTAGCTTCTATTGAGAATTTGCCGTCAGGAGTACATTCGTCAACATCTATGCCAAGAATGCTCTTGATTTTTTCAAGTATATCACCTGAACCCTTTACATAGCAAGCTGTACCAAGACATACACCAATCTTGTATTTGCCCTTTGGATTAAGTGAGAACTGAGCATAGAATGTAACTATACCGTAAACCTCAGCCAGAGGTACATCAAGACCCTCTGCAATCATTGTCTGAACTTCTATTGGCAAGTAACCATAAATCTCCTGTGCCTTGTGAAGTACAGGTATTGTGGCACCTTCCTGACCCTTATGGGCAGCTATTACTTCCAGAAGCTCTTTTTCCTGCTCCTTTGTACCGTTGAAAGGTACAGTTTTCTTTTCTTCCATCAATAGACCTCCATTTCCTAAAGCTAAAAACTGATATGAAAAATACTTCCGTATCAATCTACAATTCAAAACCTACAGTGCTAAGCACACTGACGGTATTCTAATTATATCATCAATTTTTACAAAATGCAACAAAGAAAGCTAAAAAAATAATTTACTCCTTTTTGCACAAAAAATCAAGGAAAGCTTTTACATTTTTTGCATTTATATCAATTGAAAACTCTCTTTCTGATATATTTTCAAGATAATGAGCATCAGAACTTGATAAAATATTATAATTTTCATAATCCTTTTGAAGAAAATTTCGCCTGGGTGGAGTAATCTCTAAAGTCTTTATACTCAAATCATCAGGTATAAATCCAATATTTGAAAGCACGCTGTATGAGGACCTGTCGATATGTGCAGGAACAGGTACTCCTCCGTATTTTCTCACAAGCTCAAATGCCTCGTTAAAACTAAGATTTGTGGCAGTAACCAAAAGATTTTCTTCTTCTCCCAAAATTTCGTCATTTTCGTCCATATAATACTGATTGCCGTATATATGAGTCTGATTTTTTATTTTTGGAAGATGTGCTTTTACTTCTTCCTCTGCCATTTTTGCACTGTCAAGATCAGGAAAATATGAAACAACATGTATTTCCTCGGCGGTTTCTATTTCCATACCAGGAATAACCAGAAGATTGTCACCTGCAACTTTTATTAAAGCTTCGGCATTTCCACAAGTATTATGATCTGTAACAGCTATCATATCAAGACCTTTTATAATAGACATATTCACTACGTTGTTTGGTGTCATGTCATTATCTCCGCAAGGGGAAAGTGCTGTATGAATATGCAAATCATAAAATAATTTCAAATTCTATCACTCACCTTTTTCTGCATCGTGTATAATTGATGCAGCTTCATATGCACTAACAGGAACAGATATCAATGCTATATCTTCTGATTTGGCTTTTTCTATTGCATCAGCATCCGGCAAAAAACCGTCACACACAACAATGCATCCCGCATCGGTAAGTGATGCAACAGCAATAATATTTATGTTTGATTGAATTGTTATCCATATATTATCAGCTTCAACTCTGCTCATAGCAAGGCTGAGTAAATCTCCTATATAGCAGCCTTTAAGACTTCTTGCACAGTCACCTGCGTGAATTGTTCCTGAAAGCTTTTCTGAAAGCTCTTTTACTGTCATAAATATCAGTCCTCTTTTTTCTTCATTTCGTACTTGCCGTCAAGCTCCAGCATTTCTTTTGCAAGATCGTTTATTCTGTTTTTAAGCTTGAAAATACAATCATACTCTGTAGCAAAACCTCTTACAATATCTTCTGCAAGGTCATGACAGCCGGGAGCACCGCAGGAACCGCAATCGAATTTTGGAAGACTTTCGTATATTTCTTCGATTTTTATAGCTTTTTCCATAGCTTTCACAAGGTCTTCGTCAAGATTCATTACAGGTCTGTAGATAAGCGGTTTATCCCACAAAACACTGTTGTCTGCTTTTATGTCTTCATTTTCTTTTATATTTGAGCAAATTCGCTCAAGTCTTGATTTTGCAACAAAGCTGTTTTCTACATTTAGTGGTCCGCCCACACATCCGCCTGTGCAGGCAAGCGCTTCTACATATTCTATATCACGAAGCTTATTATCTTCCACAGCTTCAAGTACATCTATGACATTATGTATTCCGTCTACACAAATATGGTTTTTGGAGCCGGTAGCTTCAGCTTCGCCGCCGGATACTGCCCAGAGTATTCCTTTTTTGCCGCACTTTGAAAGATTTTCTATATCATCATCATTTATTTTAGTAATTTCATGTGCCATTTTTACATACAGGTCATTTACTGATATAACACCGTCTACATTTGATTTATTCACTGTAACGGGATTTTTTATAGCAGTGGCTTTTGCAGCACATGGTGAAATAAAGAAAATTCCTATTTCTTCCTCTTTTAGTCCAGTCTTTTTGACAGCTTCTTTTCGTGCGTCTTTTGCTGATACCTCCATTGGAGAGCGAAGAGGAACGATATTTCCTATAAGGTTTGGAAAACGAAGTGATATAAGTCTTACAACAGCAGGACAAGCTGATGAAATGGTAGGTTTTAAAAGCTCTTTTGATGCAAGAAGCTCCTTTGTTTTCTCTGTGACCATTTCTGCACCTTTTGCAACTTCATATATATCATCAAATCCTGATTTTTTTATAGCAGTGAGTATTATATTTATGTTGTCTGCAATTGAAAACTGTGAAAAAAACGCAGGTGCGATAAGTGCTATATTATATTTATAATTTTTGAGCACGTCAAAGCTGTCCGTCACAGCCTTTTTTGCTCTGTACGGACATACTCTTATACACTCTCCGCAATCTATACATCTTTCTTTAAGAATTTTTGCTTTGCCGTTTTGAATTCTTATAGCTTTTGTTGGACAGTGTTTCAAACAATTGGTACAGCCTTTGCATGAGCTGACTTCCAGTGTAACCGAATGCCAATATTTGTCCATATAAAAAACCAGCTTTCTTAATTAACATTTACAATTATTTCAAGTGTTGTACCTTTTCCAAGTTCTGTCTCAATATTTAATTCATCTGAATATTTTTTTATATTAGGAAGACCCATTCCTGCACCAAAACCAAGCTCTCTTACTCTGTTTGTAGCAGTTGAATAACCTTCTTGCATAGCCTTTTCTATATCAGGTATACCCGGGCCATTATCACAAAGACGAACTTTTATTTTTTCAGGTGATATTTCAACATCTATGTATCCGCCATTTGCATGAATTACCATATTTATTTCTGCTTCATACATAGCAATTGCAACTTTTCTTATAACATCAGGATTAAAACCCAGTTGCTTCAAAGTCTTTTTAACCTTGCTGGAGTTTTCTCCAGCTACAGAAAAATCATCACCATTTACTTCATAATGAAATGAAAGATTTCCCATAAGCTGCCTCCTTTAATCTACGTTTCCTACGCCCTCTTTGTAAAGCTTTCCTGATGCTATATAAAGAGGATAGTCTGTTGTCATAACTACAATATCTTTCATTTTTGCCATACCCACTATTGCATCATCAGGCTTTTTTCCTCTTACAAATACAACTGTCTCTATATCCATCATTTCAGCAGTTCTTATTACCTGAGGATTCATAAGACCTGTCAAAAGAACAGCCCTGTCCTTTACAAAAGCAAGAACATCACTCATCAAATCGCAGCCGCAGACAGAAAAAATGTCTTTATCCAAAAATTCTTCTCCAGTCAAAACCTCTGCTTTTAATAATTCCTTTACCTTTGAAAGCTTCATTTCATTTCTTCCTCTCAATTTGAATTTACATAAAAGTTATATTTTTTTTCATAGCCTATTTTTGTATTTTTTCCATGACCTGAATACACTATTGTTTCATCAGGTAAACTATAAATCTTGTTTTTTATGGAATTTATAAGCTTTTCTCCGTCACCGGTGGGAAGATCCCATCTGCCCACATTTTGCCAAAACAAAGTATCTCCTGAAAACAGATTATCTTCTAACAAATAACAACAACTGCAATTTGTATGACCGGGTGTTTTAATTATTTTTATTTTATTGCCATAAAAATCAAATATATCACCATCATCAAAAATTATATCTGCTTTTTTGATGATTTCTTCTCTTTGAAGTCCAAGCTTTGTAAGTGAAATATCTGTGTTTTTTACATTTTCACTGCACTCTTTTGTCATGCCTGTCTTTGCTTTTGTGTCTTCTAAAAGCATATTCACACTCATAATGTGGTCATAATGACAGTGAGTAAGAAATATATATTCAATTTTAAGGTCTTTTGAAAATTCTTTTATTTTATCAAAATCAGTTCCTGGGTCTATAACAACTGCTTTGTCTTTTTCTATAATAAAATAAGTATTTTCATCAGTATATAAATTATTTAAAACTCTTATTTCCATATTAGTTATAAAGTCTTACCGGCAAAATCATGAATACATAATTGCTCTTATTTTCGTCAAGGGATCTCATAAAACATCCGCTGGTTGGAGTAGAAAATTCTATTTTGATATCTTCTTCATCACAAGCGGAAATTGCATCAATAAGGAATCGGCAGTTGAAGCCTATCAAAAGCTCTCCTCCGTCTATTTCAGCCTGAACCGTATCATTTACTTTTCCTCTTGGTGTCATACAAGATATTTCAATCTTGTCATAGCCTACTTCAAGACGAACAGGCATTCTTTTTTCAGGAGTGGACTGGTCATCATTTACAATAAGCATTGCTCTTTCAAGTGCTTCTCTGAACTCCTTTGAATTAACTTTTGCAGAAATAGTATTATTAGCAGCAACAATTGGCTCATACTTCAAAAAGTCACCTTCAAGTACTCGTGTATAAACTTTGTATGAAACAAAATCAAACAACACGTGTCTGTCAGCTACTATAATATTTATATTTTTATCTGTATCATTCAAAATTTTCAAAAGCTCACGAAGAGTGGAGCCGGGAATTATAAATCTTGTATTATCATACGATTTAAGTATTTCTTCTTTTACAACCGCAAGTCTGTGACCGTCACTTGCTACAACTGTGAGTGTGTTTCCTTTTATCTCAAAAAGTGCACCTGTAAGTGTAGGTCTTTTCCCTTCATTTACAGCAACAAAAGAAATAATTTTTTTAAGTATATTTTTGAGTGTTATTTCTGCTATATCAAAATTATATTTTTCTACTATTTCAGGTGGGTTTGGATATTCGTTTGTGATAATACCCTGAATATTGAATTCACTGATGCCGCCTTTTATTTTGATAATTCCATTTTCTTCGTTTACCTTTATCGAAATATCAGTATCAGGAAGTTTTCTTATGATATCACCAAACATTCTTGATGCTACAGCTATGCTTCCGCCTTCTTTTATTTGCATTTCACTTGAATATTCTATACAAATATCACCGTCATTACCTGTGAAAGTCACACCTTTTCTGGCATCACAATCAATTTTTATACATTCCATAATAGGAATTGTACTTTTTGGTGATATTGCTCTTTGTACAATATTCAATATTTCTATCATTTTGCTTTTCGGACATGATATTTCCATTTTTTATTCCCCTTATATTATAATTTTACTACTGTATTATTATCTGTCTTTCTATATAAAGAGAGATAGAAAGATAGATAGATATTTTAGTAGTAGTAGTAATAGTGTCGTTAGTTGTGTGGAAAAGCTTTTTTTTTTATTATAAAACCTCACTTTTTAATCAACATAAAAATGTGCAAGGTATATGGATTTAATGTTTACAAAATGTGGATAAAAAAACAACAAAAATTTATCCTCAGTTTATACCAACTTTTCCACATGTTATCTACGAACTTTTAATCTCTCTTATAATAGTTTCTACATCAGAGCTTAGTATTGGGTCCGTCTTTATTAAAGATTTGATTTTTTCAATATTGTGCATAATTGTTGTTCTGTCTTTTGAAAAGTTTTTTGCTATAGCACCATA
>JAZUOB010000226.1:0-5086 GCA_045604425.1 Clostridia bacterium | reverse complement strand
GTCTGGCCATGGTGATTCTGCTCAACGCGGCATGAAGAAACAAGTGCTCTGTGTCTGTGCAAAATAGCCTTTGGAAATCCTGTTGTGCCGGATGAAAAATATATTGCGCCGTCATCTTCGTCATCAATCTCTACGGCTGGTGCTACAGAAGAACAATAGGCAATCATCTCCTGATAATTATCTGCAAACTCAGGTGCTTTTTCCCCTACAAAGAAATAATGCTTTATCCTGAGCTTTGGCATAATATTTTCAAGGCGCTCTACAAACTCCGGCCCAAATACCAAAACAGATACATCTGCAAGGTCAGAGCAATATTCTATTTCTTCTGCTGAAAAGCGGAAGTTCATAGGAACGGCTATAGCACCAGATTTAAGTATTCCAAAATACACCGGAAGCCAATCGATACAGTTCATCATAAGAATAGCTACTTTATCTCCCTTTTTGACACCTCTGGTCAAAAGAAGATTTGCAAATCTGTTTGCAGCTGTATCAAACTCTTTCCATGTAATTTCCTTTCTGTATTTTTCAGAGCCGGAAGCTTCAATCAAGCTATATTCGTGCCAAGACACATCCTTGTCAGGTTGATTTGCAGGATTTACTTCAACTAAGCTCACTTCATTGGGGTGAAGTCGAGCATTTCTTTCCAGAAAATCCGTAATAGGCATATTTTTCATCCTTTCGAAATTATTATTCACCTAGTGATTTTTTTGCGGATACCGATACTTTGGTATCATAACATTCAAACATTTTATCTGTCAACTGTTTGTCTGGCTTTTTGGTAATCAGGCTGACAACAGGAACTATAACAAGTCCGCCAAGCATTGCTACTGCACCGCAGTTGATTGGTGATTGCAAAACCGTCGGGAATACAGGACGCATGAGCATATTGAGTATCATTATTCCCGAGCCAAACACAAAGCTTGACCAAACAGAAGCTTTTGTAATTTTTTTGCTGTAGAGTCCGTACAAAAATGGTGCCAAAAACGCACCGGCAAGTGCACCCCAGGAAATACCCATCATGTCAGCTATGTATCCCAGTTTATCTTTGTTTATAGCAATAAATGCTGATATTGCAATAAACAACACTATAAATATTCGCATTATAAGAACTTGCTTTTTGTCACTCATATTTTTTATAATATGACCTTTTATCATATCAAGAGTAAGGGTGGAGCTTGATGTAAGCACCAAAGATGATAATGTAGACATGGACGCTGACAAAACAAGCACAATCACTATACCTATAAGAATATCAGGCAAGTTCTGTAGCATCGCAGGAATAATTGCATCATAGCCACCTACAGGAATATCTGAAGCTGCATCTACCTGAACTTCCGAAATTCTGCCAAAGCCGCCAAGGAAATAGCATCCGCCCGCAACAATAATTGCAAACACTGTGGAAATAATTGTTCCCTTTGCTATATTCTTTTCACTCTTGATAGCATAGAACTTTTGAACCATTTGAGGAAGACCCCACGTTCCAAGAGATGTAAGAATCACTACACATAGCAAATCAAAGGGGGCAGGTCCAAAGAATGAAGCATACGCTCCGGGGATTTCATGGTCCACATTTGCAAGCTCTGTAAGTGAGCCTACAAATCCGCCATGTCCTGAAAGCACCGCAGCTATTACCGCAACAATTCCCACTATCATAATAATACCTTGAATAAAATCATTGATAGCTGTGGCCATATATCCTCCGGCAATCACATACACACCTGTAAGAACTGCCATAACGATAACACATACATTGTAGCTTATACCGGGAAATGCCATTTCAAAAAGTCTTGAAAGTCCGTTGTAAAGGGATGCTGTGTATGGTATAAGAAATACGAATACTATGATTGATGCCACAATCTTCAGCGCCTGGCTATCAAATCTTTTGCCAAAATACTCTGGCATTGTAGCCGTTCCTAAATGCTGAGTCTGGAGTCTTGTTCTGCGACCGAGAATTATCCATGCAAGAAGTGAGCCTATAACTGCATTTCCAATACCAATCCAAGTGGATGCCACACCAAATTTCCAACCAAACTGTCCTGCATATCCCACGAATATAACAGCCGAGAAATAAGATGTACCGTATGCGAAAGCCGTAAGCCACGGACCGACACTTCTCCCCCCCAGGACAAACCCTGAAACATCGGTAGTATGCTTTTTACACATAAAACCTACACCAATCATTACCGCGAAAAATACTACTAATAAAATAATCTTTACTGCCATTTTTACCATCCTTCCATATTACATTTTGTCTTGAGAATCGGCGGCAATAAAAAAACCGACCCCCAAAAAAAATCAGAGGACGGACATAATCCGTGATACCACCTCAGTTCGCAGACCCCTCACGGCAGCCTGCCTCATCGAGTAAACACAAGCAAATTAAATCTACTATACTTCCATACTACTCATGCGCAGTCACGGGCGCACCCGGCAAAGTCTACTATTATTTCTCCTTTGCAGCTCCCGAAGTGTATTCAGCATGGTTCTGACTCCGGCTCACACCAACCGCCGTCTCTCTCCTGCCATAGACATACTTACTGTCTTCGTTCACAGCTCTTTAATATTTTACCACAATCATCCCCAGTTGTCAACACTTTTCAGAAAAATAAAACTCTTTTATTTTTATATAAAATAAGCAGCATCAGAGCGATGCATATAACAAGCTCCGGAACCAAATATGTCGCCTGATAAACAAATGAATACATCCATGGATTTTGTCCTTCAGGAGCATAATCAGCAAATAACACAGCACCACTTATAAGTGAACTCAAAAATCTGAGTCCTACACCAGATATGCTGCCAAGAACAATCCCTGACACATTTTTTTTGAAAAAGCCTGCTACACCTACAAATCCAAACGCTAATAAATAATCAAGCAAAACAGACATGGGATGATATATTCTTCCTGCAAACAAAAGAGACACGATGCCATAAACAGCTCCGGATACAATTCCTGCAGTTGCCCCTCTTCTGAAAGAAATCATAAGCAAAGGCACCATTGTAAGCGCCACTGAGCCGCCTTGTGGCATTTCCCACACTTTTATAAAGCTGCACACAGCCGCCAGGGCAATAGCCACTGCACTCTCTGTCATAATAGTTGTTTTTTTCATAAAATTTACTCCTTAACATATAAAAAAACATACCGGGATAAACTCGGTATGTAATTCAATCATTTATACATTGATCCCTACGCCGGTATTATCCATTTCAGGTTATAGGGTCGAAATTCACAATTTCCTCTCAGCCTGTATACAAGCTCCCCTTCAATTTTTAAATACTATAACACATAAATATGTTTTTGTCAAGATGTTTTAGTTGATAAACTTAACTAAACTTTCTTCAAGTTTTGAGCTGTTACACAGATATAAATGTTTTTACAAGTTTTTCATCCGCTCTTAACCGGACATCAAAAAAACCGAATGCAATAACCATTCTTACATTCGGTTTTTTTTTGAAAATCAACATTTATACGTTAGATTCTGTTGTTTTGTTGATTATCTCTTTCTCTGTTATTCTTTTGCTTCTGGTTATTATCCTGCTTTTCAAAGTTCTGCTTGTTGTTGTTATTGTTGTTATTGTTGTTATTGTTGTTATTATTTTTGTTATCCATTTTTACACCTCCTTTATAAGTGTATTTATATTCTTCCACCATTTAAAGATTTAATTCATGCAATCATAATACAATTTTTGAATATTATAAAAATCAAAAGGGGGGTTGTAAAAATTTGAAAATCATCAACAATAATATTTTGAACAGAGCCAAGACAGAAGCCATTTATAATATGTTTTTATACTTGCCGTACAACCATAAAACCAAATCGTTAAAAGAAATAGCAAGCAGACTTGAACTTTTATATGAACGTCATCCAAAAAAATGGCAAAAAAGAGATATTCAAAGATTACAGATATTAAAAGAAGCCATAAAAATCAATGAATATGTGGAGCGCTCGGAAATTTTGGAATACATTTCTACTAAAAACGGTTTGACCGCATGTGTGTTTATAAAGCCTGATAACAATATTTCATTTGTGTTTAAGGGCACAGGGTGCGGAGAATGGATTGATAACGGAGAGGGGCTTTCAGGTATACCCGAAGAAAACACATATCTAATCTACGATACAAATAGCTCTCCCAAAGAAAAGATTGTTTCCGGCGACTATGCCACAGACCAGCAAACAGAAGCTTTGAACTGGTATTGTAAAGCTATTCACAAACACCACCTTCAAAACAGAGAAATAACCGTATCAGGTCATTCAAAAGGTGGCAATAAAGCTCAATTTATTACAATGAAACGACAGGAAATAAAATATTGTTTTAATTTTAACGGTCAAGGCTTTTCACCGGAAGCTTTAACAGCACTTGAAAATGATTTAAAAGAAGAATATACAAATAGAGCAAGCAAAATATATGGTTTTTGTTCTGATAATGATTATGTGCATGTATTAGGAGCACAGTTAGTCAGGATAGATAATCAATACTATTTCAAATCAAAAAACGGAATTCATCTTATAGAAGCTATGATAGATTCAAAGGGTGATTTCAACCCCCAATGCAATCAAGGATACTTGTCTAAATATGTAGAGTCTATATCCGATGATATGATGAGTCTTCCCCCTCACACAAGAAAATATGCTACACTTGGAATTATGAATATTTTTCAAAAGCATTTAGGCAAATGTGAAGCAGTCAACAACGATGCTGTCAGCACAAACAAGACAATTGCGGGACTTGGCATAACTGCAGGTGTGTTCTTGAATAATCTGAGAAAAAGCAAAACAGATAAGTTCAAGGTGTGACAACAAAACCTATAATTTATGTTTTTTTACTTGACAAATATTTGATTTGTGATATAATGATTAAAACTGAATATTCGGGGAGCTTTCAAAAAGGCTAAGAGGGAATTGTGCATTCCGACCCATGAACCTGATACGGATAATGCCGGCGTAGGAAATATTAAAATTGCAATTTTCGGAGATTATCTATATGATAATCTCCTTTTTTGTACCTGATCCAAAATCTAAAGTTCGATATTCGGTTATTTTATACATAAGGAAGTGTTTTTTATGACAAAAACAAAAAAATTGAC
>JAZUOB010000225.1:0-3317 GCA_045604425.1 Clostridia bacterium | reverse complement strand
CGTACGACTTCGGGTATCCCAAAGCAATGTAAATCATTGCTTTGGCTCAGATTGTCCGTTCTGAATGATTTTTTCCTATCCCTTATAAAAATGATGTTGCTTATGTAGCATCCTCTTTTTATGGGCTGAATGAATTTGGATGCAGAATGCACGAAACGAAGTAAAATGCGAGCTTGTTCGCATTTTACCATGCCCGAAGTCGTACTCTTGTACGTCGAGCGGTGAGTTTCGTGTATAATTCAAAGGCATATAAAACAAGAAATCTGCAATTCTTTGCAGATTTCTACATTTGTTCTATGGTTAGCCAATACATAAATATGCTTCTTTTATCTTTAAAAATGCCTTTGAATGATCTGCGCCAAATTGGGCAGCCAATTTTTTGTACAAATAAAAAAACGGCATATACATGCCGTTTTTTTATTTCAATAATTATTGAACACCAAATACCTTTGTGTAGTCAACAACCTGAACTGCGCCTACCTGCTGCTTGCCTGCTTCACCTGTTGTTGTTGTGAAGAGCATGCTGTTAGCATCAGCACTTACAGTGATTTCGTTTTCTACTACAAATCTTGTTACCTGAATTTCAGGAGTTGTATAATTCTTTTTCATATCAATACCCTCCCTTATTCTGCTGATGGAATCTCAACGCCAGTGATTGAAATACCACTCATATCGAGTTCAGCACCAGTGTTGTTTACGATTTCCAAACCAAATGTGAATGAGGCACCATTTGCACTGGCGATATTGATATCTGACCAGTCATAAGAACCTGTCAAACCTGCAACTGCATCTTCAAGCAATACTTTGATTGATTGAACGCCGCCATTAACAGTGAGTGTGCCTACCACACCTACTCTGCCTTCAGCTGTTATATCAGCCGGTGCAGAACCTTCAAATTTGATTGCAGGGATGTTGTATACTGCCATAGTAGTATCCTTGCCGCCAACTCTAACCTGATAGCTTGCAGGAACATTAAGTTTATCCTTTAAGCCGATTTCAGCAGCAACGTCCGCCATTTCAGCAGCTATACCCTGATTGATGTAATAAATGTCTTCTGAATTTGAGCCAGAACCGAACTGCTTTGGAACAACTGCCATTGTTACTTGGCCTTCCATAGATTCGATTTTCTGAATGTCTTCAGATGCAAGTGCGATTGTAGCCTTATCTGCATCATATGTAGCATCTGCAGCAAAAGCTGTAGCAGCAGCACAGATTACAGAAAGAGAAATTGCAATTGCGAAAACTCTCTTTAAAACCTTCATCTTAAAAAGTACTCCTTTCAAAATTAAATAAAATGGATATTAAAATTCTGATCGGGCAAGTAATGATATGCAAGAAATCGGGCAATAGACTTACACTCATTACGAATTTTAGACCATTTATCACTGTATATTATAATGGAAATCATATTTCAATGCAATAGATTTTTTTGTAATTGTAATTTTTTCGGCAAATAGCACACTGTGTATTAAATGTATTTGTACCTTTTGCACAAGCATATTTATATTAAATTTTTGTTACAAATAAATCTTTCCAAGATTTGCTGCAATATTGCTAAACCCAAGCCAAAAAAAGACAAGAAATAAATATTTCTTGTCTTTTTGAGTTATTTAAAGAAATTCTTTGCTTTATCCATAAAGGATTTCTTTTGTCTGTAGTTTTTGTCATCATCAAACTCTCTAAGAAGCTCTTTTTGCTTCGATGACAAATTGGAGGGGACTTCTACTCTTACCTTTACATACTGGTCTCCTCTTGCTTTGCTTCTTATATAAGGAATACCTTTTCCTCTGAGTTTGAATGTTGTTTCACTTTGTGTGCCCTCAGGAATATCATATTCCACTGTCCCGTCAAGTGTGGGAACTTTTACAGTAGCGCCAAGTGCCGCCTGCACAAATGTAATAGGCATATCAATAAATACATTGTTGCCCTCTCTTATAAATAAGGGATGAGGCTTCACTCTTACTGTCACAAGCAAATCACCCTGGGCGCCGCCTCTTTCACCAGGTTCTCCCTTACCTCGTATCTGTATGGTCTGGCCATGGTCTATGCCTGCGGGAATATCTACTTCAATCACAGAATTTTTGCGTACCTTTCCAGTGCCGCGACACTGTCTGCAAGGATCTTTTATAATCTTTCCGCTACCGCTGCAATCAGGACATGTACCAATATTGGTCATATATCCAAGAGGAGTTCTCACTTGGTTTCTGACCTGACCTGTTCCGCCGCACTTTGTACAAACAGTTGCCTGTGTACCGGGCTTTGCGCCGGAGCCGCCACACTCTGAGCAGCTTTCCATTTTAGTAATAGACAGCTTCTTTTTTGTGCCGAATGCAGCTTCTTCAAAGGTGATATCTATAACCTGACGAACGTCATTTCCCCTGACAGGACCATTTCTTCTGGAGCCTCCAAACCCACCGAAGCCACCGCCGAATATGTCACCGAATATATCGCCGAAGTCAAAACCGCCAAACCCTGCCCCGCCGCCTCCGGCTCCGAAGTTGGGGTCGACACCTGCGTGACCGAACTGGTCATATCTGGACCTTTTTTCCGGGTCACTAAGTACTGCATATGCTTCGTTTACTTCTTTAAATTTTTCTTCAGCTTCCTTGTCGTCGGGATGCAGGTCGGGATGATATTTTTTTGCCACCTTGCGGTATGCTTTTTTCAGCTCATCATCACCTGCGCCTTTATTTACGCCAAGGACTTCATAATAGTCTCTTTTGTCTGCCATGGATAATTTTCTCCTTATAAAATGGGAAATCGATTATAAGGCGGCAGAAAAAATCTCTCTGCCGCCTATATTGACTTTTTTAGTTGTTGTCGTCGACTTCTCTATAATCTGCTTCATATACATTATCTCCGCCTGGAGCTGAAGCGTTTGAAGCAGGGTCAGGATTTGCCTGTGCACCCTGTGGGTTTGCCTGTGAATAAAGCTTTTCTGAAAGTGCATAGAACTTCTGTGAAAGCGCTTCAGATGCAGCCTTGATAGCTTCTGTATCTGTTCCCTTCAATACTTCTTTTACCTTTTCAATTTCAGCTTTAATTCCATCGATTTCTGCAGCGTCTACCTTGTCACCAATCTCACCAAGTGTCTTTTCTGACTGATAAACAAGTGTCTCTGCGTTGTTTCTTATTTCTACTTCTTCTTTTCTCTTTTTATCTTCTTCTCTGTACTTTTCAGCTTCCTGTACAGCCTTTTCAATATCTTCGTCAGAGAGGTTTGAAGATGCAGTAATTGTTATATTCTGCTCGTTGCCTGTGCCAAGGTCTTTTGCTGATACCTTAACAATACCGTTTGCATCGATATCAAAAGTAAC
>JAZUOB010000224.1:0-2829 GCA_045604425.1 Clostridia bacterium | reverse complement strand
GCGCCTGGCTCATAAAGTTTCCGGCAAAGTGGGTAATGACAGTAATTGTACCTTGATAAACAGCTATTGTTAAGGCTGAAAATAAGACGCCTGCACCATAGGTTGAAGCCAAAATAATTGCTATAATAAAATCAAGCACTGTTTTTGTAAAAAGCATTGAAAAATCACCTTGTATGCCGTCTTGCACTGAGCCGACTATTGCCATGGCTCCGACACACATAATCAATGATGCATCTACAAATCCTTCTGAAAATTTTGTGTCATCTTTATTGCCAACTGCTTGTTTGATTTTATTTCCAAGGTTGTCCATAAAAAGTTCAATCTGTAATTTTTCTCCTACAAAACAACCGATCACCAAAGAAAAAATCAGAAGCATGCTGCCTGAAACTGTCAGATTTCCATTTTCAAACTTTAGCATGCCGGAAAGTGTTCCGCTTGCACCTATAAACATACTGGCAAGCCCGCAAGATTTCATCATTGCGTTTTGCATCTTTTTTGAGATTCCTTTTTTTAGCAAAAGACCAATCATCCCGCCTGCAATTACACCGGCGGTGTTCACAATAGTACCTATACCTATCATATTTTCACCTTTTGAATTATAATTGAAAAAACGACTTGTATAACAAGTCGTTTTTCTTGTGGCTGCGGAATCAGGATTCGAACCCGAACAGAGTGAGTCAGAGTCACTAGTGCTACCCTTACACTATTCCGCAATAATCATCTGCAACGGTATTTATTATAGCACAGGTGTTGTTTTGTGTCAATAACTTTTTTATGATTTATTAAATTTCTAAAAAAATAAATAAAACAAGTTGTGGGTTTGGTGCAAAACCAACAACTTGGAAAATCATTCAAATAAAGGTGTTGAGAAATATCTCTCTGCAGTATCGGGAAGTACTGTTATTACAGTTTTTCCTTTTCCCAGAAGTTTTGCCATTTTTATGGCTGCAGCTACATTTGTACCACTGGATATTCCGCACATAATACCTTCCATTGATGCTAGCTTTTTTGAAGTGTCCAGAGCTTCATCGTCTTTTATGATGCATATATCATCGATTATATCTCTGTTTAGAATATCAGGGATAAGACCGTCGCCTATACCCATTTGTATGTGTGTTCCAATGGACCCGCCTGACAAGATTGCTGCGTGTTCCGGCTCTACCGCCCATATTTTCATGTCTGGATTATTCTCTTTAAGTACTTCACCGATTCCGGTTATAGTGCCTCCGGTACCAATCCCTGAGCAAAAGCCGTCAATTCTGCAATCAACCTGCTCAAGAATTTCCATGGCAGTTTCTTTTCTTTGGATTTCAGGATTTGCAGGATTTTCAAATTGCTGTGGCACAAACACGTTTTTATCCTTTTCTTTCATTTCCAAAGCAGTTTCAAGACATTTTTCAATACATGCTCCGATGTTTCCTGCATCGTGTATAAGTATTACCTCGGCTCCGTAGTGTTTTACAAGCTTTCGCCTTTCTTCGCTGACAGAGTCAGGCATTATAATTTTTGTCTTATAACCTTTTACAGCACCTACCAGTGCAAGGCCTATACCCTGATTTCCGCTTGTAGGCTCTACTATTATAGAGTCTTTGTTGAGTATACCCTTTTTTTCGGCATCCAGTATCATGTTCAGGGCGGTTCTTGTTTTTATTGATCCGCCTACATTCAGACCCTCAAATTTGACCAGAATATCTGCACAGCCCTCAGGTACAATGTTATTTAGTTTTATTACCGGGGTGTTTCCCATGGCTTCTAAAATATTATTAAAAATCATATTTAATCACTTTTCCAATTCTTTATTTATTGCATCAGCTGCGGTTTTTCCCGCGCCCATTGCAAGTATTACAGTAGCAGCACCTGTCACAACGTCTCCCCCTGCGTATACATGGTCTTTGCTTGTTTTTCCTGTTTCTTCATCAGCTATTATACATCCTTTTTTTGATGTCTTTATATCATGAGTTGTTTTAGTAATGAGGGGATTAGGACTTTGACCTATTGCAATTATAGCAGTATCTATATCTATTGTATGCAAGCTTCCGGGAATTTCTACAGGTTTTTGTCTTCCGCTATCGTCAGGTTCGCCAAGCTCCATATCAATTACTTCTACACCTTTAAGCCAACCATTTTCATCACCAACAAATTTTGTGGGAGCAGCCAAAGTGATGAATTTAATTCCTTCATCAATTGCATGCTTGATTTCTTCTTTTCTGGCAGGAAGCTGGTCCATGTCTCTGCGGTATATGATATATACATTATCTCCGCCTAGTCTTTTGGCACATCTGGCTGCGTCCATTGCAACATTACCGCCGCCAAACACAGCGATGTTATTACCTATTGCAACCGGTGTATCATATTCAGGAAATTTATATCCCTTCATAAGATTGATTCTTGTCAGAAATTCATTTGCAGAATAAATGCCGTTAAGACTTTCGCCCTCAATACCCAGAAAAGAGGGAAGACCTGCTCCTGAGCCGATATATACAGCATCAAAACCAAGTTCATCAAATAGTTCGTCAATGAGTATAGTTTTGCCGATTACAGTGTTGGTTTCGATTTTTACGCCTATATTTATAAGGTTATTTATTTCTGCATGTACAATATGTTTTGGGAGACGAAATTCGGGTATGCCGTACATCAGCACTCCGCCGGCTGTATGAAAGGCTTCAAATACCGTCACATCATAACCAAGCTTGGCAAGGTCTCCCGCTGCGGTGAGGCCTGACGGTCCAGAACCTATAACTGCTACTTTTTTGCCGTTTGGATTGGCTTTTTTTATTTCCTGGCTGCAGTTTGACATATGCCAGTCGGCTACAAATCTTTCCAGATTTC
>JAZUOB010000223.1:0-6980 GCA_045604425.1 Clostridia bacterium | reverse complement strand
AGACCGCTTGGCCTCCGACTTTTGTATTCATCGCGGTGGTTGCTGTTGTCCTGTCAATACTTGACATTGGATTTGGTAAGCTCTTCCAGATTATAACTTCAAAATTATAATCCCAAGACCTATATAATAAGGAAAGGAAGGAGAGCTTTATGGCAGCGGACGCAAAATGGTACGTGGCTCACACGTATTCCGGTTACGAAAATAAGGTTAAAGCAAACATCGAAAAATCCGTTGAGAACCGAGGTCTTCAGCATTTGATTCATAGTGTTGAAGTGCCTGTGGAGGACGTTGAAGAGACTACAAACGACACCACAAAGACCGTAAAGCACAAGCTGTTTCCGGGTTATGTTGTAATCAAAATGGTTATGACAGATGAAAGCTGGTATATTGTCAGAAACACAAGAGGTGTTACTGGTTTTGTTGGTCCCGGTTCCAAGCCGGTTCCTTTAAGCGACGCAGAAGTTCTAAAAATGGGCGTAGAAAAGGTACGTCAGGCAGATATTGGATTGTCTGCAGGAGACAGAATTACTGTTAAGTCCGGACCGATGGAAGGATTTTCAGGAATTATTGAAAGTGTTGATGAGGCACAAAGAAAAGTCAGTGCCAAAATCAATATGTTTGACAGAGAGGTTTCTCTGGAAATCGAAGCGAGTCAGGTTGCTCGCATCGACTGATTTTAGTTATAAACGGACAAGCCGTTTATATATTTCCCTCTGGTTTTTCAGTGGGAGGGCGAATGCCCGTAATTACCACACGTATTTTTAAGGAGGTGCCATTTATGGCTCAAAAAGTTGCAGGTTATATCAAATTACAAATTCCTGCCGGAAAAGCAACACCGGCTCCCCCTGTTGGCCCAGCTCTTGGTCAGCACGGTGTAAACATTATGCAGTTTACAAAGGAATTCAATGAAAAGACAGCAAAGGACGCAGGTCTTATTATCCCTGTTGTTATTACAGTTTATGCTGACCGTTCTTTCTCATTCGTGACAAAGACTCCGCCGGCTCCCGTTCTTATCAAGAAGGCATGTAATCTTCAGAAGGCTTCAGGCGTACCTAACAAGACAAAGGTTGCTACACTCAAAAAAGCAGACCTTCAGGCTATTGCAGAGCAGAAGATGCCGGACCTTAATGCCGGAAGTCTTGAAGCTGCTATGAGCATGATCGCAGGTACTGCACGCAGCATGGGTATATTGGTAGAAGAATAATAAAACTTGCTATTTAAGACGTGGGAGAGGAAGTATTCCTTGTTTGACCACAAAGGAGGATATAAAATGTTCAGAGGAAAGAAATATCAGGACAGCTCTAAGCTTGTCGACAAAACAAAACTTTACGAGGCAGCAGAAGCTCTTGACCTCGTGACAAAGACTGCAAAAGCAAAGTTTGATGAAACTATCGAAGTACACGTAAAACTCGGTGTTGACTCAAGACATGCTGACCAGCAGGTAAGAGGCGCTATCGTATTGCCTCACGGAACAGGTAAAACATCAAAAGTATTAGTTTTCGCAAAAGGTCCTAAGGCTGACGAAGCTACAGCTGCAGGTGCAGACTATGTAGGCGAAATGGATATGGTTACAAAAATCCAGAGCGAAAACTGGTTCGACTTTGACGTAGTAGTTGCAACTCCTGACATGATGGGTGTTGTTGGTCGTCTTGGTAAGGTGCTTGGTCCTAAGGGTCTTATGCCTTCACCAAAGGCAGGTACAGTCACAATGGACGTAACTAAGGCTGTAAACGAAATCAAAGCAGGTAAGATTGAATACCGTCTTGATAAGACAAATATCATTCACTGCCCAATCGGTAAGGCTTCATTCGGAGCTGAAAAGCTTGCAGAAAACTTCAATGCTCTTATGAACGCTATCATAAAGGCAAAGCCTGCTGCAGCGAAAGGTCAGTACCCCAGAAGCGATCTTGCTGCCTCAACAATGGGACCTGGTATCAAGATCAACGGTGCAAAGCTTTAATATTGGGAATGTAAAAAAAGTCCGGACTACTTAGTGGCAGGCTTTTTGAAAAACCATGAACTATGTAGAAAACCGCGAACATTCGCGGTTTTCTTTTTTTGAAAACTGCTTGATTACTGCTGGTTGTTTTGATATAATGTACACAAATATAAAATCCGGAGATGCGTCTATGCAGGTCAGACAGGCGTGTTTCTTCGTGAAACTACTCCATAAGCGAAAAATGGGAATCTCACCTGTTGAGTACCGAAAAAACAGAGGAGAAAAATATGTCTAATATAAAAGAGATGACAAAATCAGCCATATTCTGTACACTTTTGTGTATAGGTGCATTTATAAAAATACCATTTCCAAACATGCCCATGACCATGCAAATGTTTTTTGTGCTTCTTGGCGCAGTGGTTCTCAGGCCCACAACAGTACTTTTGTCTGTGGCACTATACATAGCCTTGGGCTTTGCAGGGCTTCCTGTGTTTTCCCAAGGCGGCGGACTTTCTTATGTCATGGTGCCAAGCTTTGGCTATATACTGGGATTTTTGCCGGCTGTTTATTTTGGAGCCAAAACAAAATCTCTTATAAAAGCTTTGGCTGTATGCATACTTTGGGTATATGCTGTAGGGCTTAGTTATTTTTGGGCTTTGACAGGTGCTTTGTCAGGAGATTTTAAGATTTTTATACATATAATAAAGGTATATATTCCTGCTATGCTTCCAAAGGATATTCTGTCAGCGGCTTTAGCTGCAATTGTGGCAAAAAGACTTTATAAAACAAATATTTTTAGCAGGCAGTATCAAAAAACAGTTGACAAGACTTGATTTTTGTAGTATTTTAAGTATTGAATATTTTTTTAAAGAGAATAGAAATTGGCATAATGCATATATTTGTATGGAAAAAAGCTTTTGAAAGGATATATAAGGTATGGCGAAAACAAAGCTGTTGATAGTTGAATCACCGTCAAAGGCAACGACAATCAAAAAATATCTTGGCAGCGATTATACAGTGCTTGCATCAGTAGGACATATCATAGATCTTCCAAAGAGTAATCTGGGAGTTGATGTAGACAATGATTTTGAGCCTAAATATATTACAATAAGAGGAAAAGGCAGTGTACTTTCCCAATTAAAAAAAGAAGCAGCCAAGGCGGACAAGGTCTTTCTTGCTACTGACCCTGACCGTGAGGGTGAAGCTATAAGCTGGCACTTGGCAGGAGCGCTTGGAATAGATGTGAATTCTCCTTGCCGTGTCACATTCAATGAAATCACAAAGTCAGTTGTCAAAGCTTCTATCAAAGAAGCAAGACCTATAAATATGGACCTGGTAGATGCACAGCAGGCAAGACGTGTCCTTGACAGAATTGTTGGTTATAAAATAAGCCCAATCCTCTGGGAGAAGATAAAAAAAGGCCTGAGTGCCGGCAGAGTTCAGTCTGCAGCACTTAAAATGGTGTGCGATAGAGAAGAAGAAGTAATCAGCTTTGTTCCTGAAGAATACTGGACAATAGATGCTGTTTGCTCACTTGGGAAAAGCAAGTTTATTGCCAGATACTTCGGCGAGAACAACAAAGAAAAAAAGATTTCTTCAAAGCAGGAGGCTATGGCTATTGCTAGTGATGTAAAGGCGAACAATTTCATAGTAGACTCTGTGAAAGTGCAGTCTCAAAAGAAGCTTCCGCCACCGCCTTTTACAACCAGCAGCATGCAGCAGGATGCATCCAGAAAAATCAATTTTTCCACATCCAAGACCATGCAGGTTGCACAGCAGCTTTATGAAGGTGTAAATCTTGGCGGAAAGCTTGGAACAGTGGGCCTTATTACCTACATGAGAACTGACTCACTTCGTATATCAAATCAGGCGCAGGCAGAAGCAGTTAGGTATATAAAAGCAAAGTTTGGGGATAAATTTGCAAGCCCTAGACAGTTCAAGACAAAGCAAGGAGCACAAGATGCCCACGAAGCTATAAGACCTACAAGTCCGGAGCTTTCACCGGAGTCTTTGAAGGACAAGCTTACTCTTGACCAGTACAAACTTTATAAGCTTGTATGGGAAAGATTTATGGCAAGCCAGATGTCAGCCGAAGAATATGACTCTACACAGATAAATCTGAAATCAAAGACCCAGACATACCGTGCTGTTGGCAGAAAGCAGACATTCAAAGGCTTTACTGCAGTGTATGTAGAAGGAACTGACACAAAACAGGAAAAAGAAGCTCGTCTTCCAAATGTTTCAAAGGGTGATGAGCCAAAATGTGAGGAAGTGTCACCAAAGCAGCACTTTACCCAGCCACCCTCAAGATACACAGAAGCGTCTTTGGTTAAGGCTATGGAAGACAACGGTATCGGCAGACCTTCTACCTATGCACCTACTCTTACAACGATTGTTGCAAGAGGTTATGTAATAAAGTCAAAAAAAACTTTGGTGCCCACAGAGCTTGGGGAAGCTGCAAACGATATTATGCGAAATAATTTTACTGACATAGTAGACGTAGGCTTCACTGCAGACATGGAGAAAAGGCTTGACTTGGTTGGTGAGGGAAAGCTCCCCTGGAAAGATATTTTGAGAGATTTTTATCCAAGCTTTACAAAGACTTTGGAGCTTGCTCATAAAAATGTAGAAAAGATAAAAATAAAAGACGAAGAATCCGATATCATCTGTGACAGATGCGGAAGAAAAATGGTATATAAGCTTGGAAAATACGGCAGATTTCTTGCGTGTCCGGGATTTCCTGAATGTCATAATACTATGACCATAAAGCACTCTACGGGAGTTTTGTGCCCGAAATGCGGCAGTGAAATTCTGAAAAAGAGGTCTCGCAAGGGCAAGGAGTATTTTGCCTGCGAAAATCTTGTAAAATGCGGATTTATGGCATGGGACAGCCCTGTAAAAGATGAGAAATGCCCCGAGTGCGGCGGTATTCTTTTCAAGAAAAATTCAAGAGGCAAAAAGATTTATTGTATAAATGAAGATTGCGGCTTTGAAAAACCGCTTACCAAAAAATAAAGAAATGGTGAAATCCGCACTTTTGCGGATTTTATCTGTTTAGGAGAGAAGTAATGAAAGTAAAGGTAATAGGTGCGGGACTTGCCGGATGTGAGGCTGCCCTGCAGCTTGCAAACAGTGGGATAGAAGTTCAGCTTGTGGAAATGAAGCCTATAAAATTTTCCCCTGCACATTCCAGTGAAAACTTTGCAGAGCTTGTCTGCTCAAATTCACTGAAAGCTGACAGAATAGAGAATGCCTGCGGACTTTTAAAGGAGGAAATGCGTCTGTTTGACTCTGTAATGATGGAGGCGGCAGATGTGTCAAGAGTTCCGGCGGGAGGAGCGCTTGCAGTAGACAGAGATGTTTTTTCAGAGTATATAACAAACAAAATAAAAAGCAATCCCTTGATAGAGATAGTCCATAAAGAAGAAGAGGATATATGCCCTGACGAGTTTACAATAGTAGCCACAGGCCCTCTTACACAAGGTGCGCTTTATGAGTCCATAACAAAGCTTACCGGAAAGGCGGGAATGTCTTTTTATGATGCAGCAGCGCCTATAATCACAAAGGAAAGCATTGATTTTGACAAAGTATTCTACGCTGCCCGTTATAACAAGGGGACAGCAGACTATATAAACTGTCCCATGACAAAAGAGGAATATTTAAGGTTCTATACAGAGCTTATAAATGCCGAAACTGCGCCACTTCATGAATTTGAAAACATGACTGTGTTTGAGGGCTGTATGCCGGTAGAGGTCATGGCAAAAAGAGGAGAAAAAACTCTGACTTTCGGCCCCTTAAAACCTGTAGGCCTTGTAAACCCCCGAACAAATAAGGACGACAGCTTTGCAGTGGTACAGCTTAGAAGAGACAACAAAGAAGATACCTTGTACAACATGGTAGGTTTTCAGACCAACCTGAAGTTCCCCGAACAAAAAAGAGTGTTCAGCATGATACCCGGTCTTGAAAATGCAGATTTTGTCCGCTATGGAGTTATGCACAGAAATACATTTTTGCAAGCTCCTGAAATCTTAGACAGATTTTACAGAATGAAGAAGTATCCAAAGGTTTATTTTGCAGGCCAGATTACAGGTGTAGAGGGGTATGTGGAATCAGCATCTTCCGGAATTATGGCAGGCTATAACATGGCAAGACAAATAAAAGGTCAGGACCTTCTTGAGCCTGACCAAAGAACATGTATCGGAGCGCTGCCTCTTTATATTACCTCAAAGACTTCAAGACTCGAGCCTATGAATGCAAATTTTGGTATTATTGAAGGCCTTGACCAGAGGATAAAGAATAAGCAGGAAAGATACCTGAAAATAGCCAAAAGAGCACTTTCTGTGTTGGAGGAAAATATCAAAATAACTAAGTTAGGACAATAAACACATATTTTGCCTTTAGCCCTCGGTGCTTATTTATTGAAAATTACTATTTTTGAAATTAGTGTTGATTTTTGGATATATATGTGTTAAAATAAATCAGTATGAAAAATACACACGTATCTCTATTTGCAGGGTGTTGCCCCCATGGGTTCCTTGCAGAGTGCCAGGGGATGCGGAGGATTTAAAAAACAGGAGGAATTTAAAAATGGCAAACGTAATTTCAATGAAGCAGCTCCTCGAAGCAGGAGTACACTTCGGACACCAGACAAGAAGATGGAATCCTAAAATGGCTGAGTACATCTTCACAGAGAGAAATGGTATCTACATCATCGACCTTCAGAAGACAGTTAAGAAGGTAGAAGAAGCATACTATTTCGTAAGAGATATTGCAGAACAGGGCGGCGAAGTCCTCTTTGTAGGTACAAAGAAGCAGGCTCAGGATTCAATCAAAGAAGAAGCAGAGAGAGTTGGCATGTACTATGTAAATGCTAGATGGCTCGGCGGTATGCTTACAAACTTCAAGACAATCCAGAAGAGAATTGACAGACTCGCTCAAATCAATAAAATGGAAGAAGAAGGCACATTCGAGCTTCTTCCAAAGAAAGAAGTTATCAAGCTTAAGGCTCAGAGAGACAAGCTTGAAAAGTATCTTGGCGGTA
>JAZUOB010000222.1:0-3519 GCA_045604425.1 Clostridia bacterium | reverse complement strand
TATAGGTATGTATCTTGCACTTGGAGTAAAGGAAGGTCGTCGTTGAAAGAATTATTAAAAGAATTAAGCGATATGCGTGGTGTTTCCGGATTTGAATACAGTTTTTCGGACAATATCAAAAAAATTATGGATAAGTATAGCGATGATTGTTTTATCGATAAGCTGGGTAATGTGATAGCAATTAAAAAGAGCTCAAATTCAAATGCTTTGAAGATAATGATAGAAGCACATATCGATGAAATAGGTCTTATGGTAAGCTCCATAGACGAAAAAGGGTTTGTAGGCTTTGTGAGTGTAGGCGGAATTGATAATAGAATTTTGCCCGGAAGTGAGGTTATACTCCACGGTACAAAAGATATATTGGGTGTAATAGGTGCAAAGCCTCCACATCTTCAGACAGCTGACGAAAGCGGCAAACCTATGAAAATTAAGGACATGGCAATAGATACAGGTTATTTGAAAGAGGAGCTTTCTCATATCATAAAAGTGGGAACTCCTGTCACTTTTCGTCAATCTGTAGGTTATATGTGCTCTGACAGTATAAGCCTTAAATCTTTAGATGACAGAGCAGGAGTGGCTGTGGTAATAGACACTCTTAAAAGACTTGAAAAATGCAATACAAACTGTGATGTATATTTTGTTGCCACAGTTCAGGAGGAAGTAGGGCTTCGGGGAGCAAGGACGGCTGCAAATATGATACGCCCTGATATTTGTATATCAATAGACGTGTGCCATGGGATAACACCGGATAACAGTACAGATGCTTTTGAATGTGGCTCGGGAGTTGTAATATCCAAAGGCCCGAATATTCATCCTGAAGTTTCAAAAAGACTTATCAGCACTGCCCGGTCACATTCTATCTCATATTCTGTAGATGTAGACGGCGGCAATACCGGCACAAATGCATGGTCAATCCAGACTTCAGGCGTTGGAGTTGCAACTGCATTGTTGTCTTTGCCGCTTAAATATATGCATAATCCGGTAGAAACACTGTCTATGTCGGATATGCAAGCGGCATCTGATTTGATTGTGAATTTTATAGAAGAACTTGATACAGACGGGGAGGATTGGTTATGCTTCTGAAAAAATTGTGTAATGCCTCCGGAGTCAGCGGCGGTGAGGACGAAATAAGACGAATAATCAAAAGTGAGATTGAGTCTTATACTGATGAAATCACCACAGACTATCTTGGCAATTTGATTGCCTATAAAAAGGGCAGGTGCTCGGACAAGAAAGTGATGCTCTGTGCCCATATGGACGAAGTGGGATTTATTGTTTGTGAGATAACTGACAAGGGCTATTTAAAGTTCAAAACCGTGGGTGGAATAGACACGCGGGTGATACTCGGAAAACCTGTTGTGTTTTCAAATAAAACCAAAGGAATTATCGGTATAAAAGCTGTGCATCTTTTGTCAAAATCCGAGCTTGACACTGTTCCTAAAATAAAAGATTTATATATTGATATAGGAGCAAAGGACAAGGAAGAAGCGGAGAAATATATAGAGCTTGGAGATTATGCCACATTTGATACTGAATTTGAATATTTAGGTGGTGAAAGGTTTAAAGCAAAAGCCATTGATGACAGAGTGGGTGTGAGTGTTCTTATTGAGGCTTTAAAAGAGGAATGTCTGTATGACTTGTATGCGTGTTTTACAGTTCAGGAAGAAGTAGGGCTTCGTGGAAGCGGAGTTTGCAGTGAGAGAATAAAGCCTGATGTGTGCCTTGTACTTGAAAGCACTACATGCTCTGATGTACAAAACACTCCCCCTGAGCATGAAGTTACAGCTTTGGGAGAGGGAGTTGCCTTGTCGTTTATGGACTCAAGGACTATCACAGACATACATCATCTTGAAGCCTTGATAAAAATGGCCGATGACAATAATATCAAGTACCAACTTAAAAAAACAACAATGGGCGGAAATGATGCAGGCAGTATACATTTGTCCTCAGGCGGTGTAGTATGCGCATCAGCTTCAGTGCCATGCCGTTATCTTCATGGACCTGTATGTGTTGCCGACATGAGAGATGTAGAGGCGATGCAGGAGTTTTTGAAGGTGTATATTAGTCGGATAGGAGAAATCATGAAATGGAATTGTTAAAAAGACTTACCGAGTGTTTCGGGCCTTCAGGCAGGGAAGATGATATATCACAGGTTATTTTTGATGAAATAAAACAGTACGCAGATGATATTCAAAAAGACCCTCTTGGGAACCTTATAGCTAAGGTTGGCTCGGGCGGAAAAAAGATTATTATTTGTGCACACATGGACGAAATAGGCGTAATTATCACAAATAAAGACGAGAAGGGCTTTTATAGATTTGCGTCTGTAGGAGGACTTCGTATAAAGGACTTGATTGGCAGAAGAGTCGTTTTCAAAAACGGAACAGAAGGTGTAATCGGCATAGAAAATCCTGAAGATAAATACACTGTTTCAAAGATGTATATTGACACCGGAAATTCAGATGATTTAAGCATCGGAGATATGGGAGTATTTTGTGGCGGATTTTATACAAAAGGCAAAACTGTTATATCAAAAGCCCTTGACAACAGAGCCGGCTGTTATGTAGCAATAGAAACTATAAAACAACTAAAAAATCCAAAGAATGAATTGTATTTTATATTTACTGTTCAGGAGGAAGTAGGACTGCGCGGTGCAAAGACAGCGGCGTATTCAATAGATGCTGATTATGCGCTTGCAATAGATGTGACAGATACGGGTGATGTACCCGGTGATAAACCTATGGCGGTTAAGCTTTCAGGTGGTGCGGCAATAAAGGTTATGGACCGTTCTGTAATATGCCATGCCAAAGTCCGTGATACCTTGATAGAGCTGGCATCAAAGAATAATATACCGTATCAGCTGGAAGTTCTTACAAATGGAGGAACTGATGCAGGAGCTGTGCATACTACAGGAAGCGGAATAATGACAGGAGCAATATCTATCCCTGCACACCATATTCATTCACCCTCTGAAATGGTATCAATTGACGATTTGAATAGTTGTAAAGAGCTGCTTAGTGCGTTCTTGAGAGAAGTATAACAAAAAAATTCTCAAACATTTAGTTTGAGAATTTTTTTATTGTTCCGCATACGACTCTTTTGATATTACAAAGGTCTTTAAAAATTTTGATTTCTTCAAAATTATCCGCCATAAGCTTCTTTACCGCTTCCGCCTGGTCATGACCTACTTCAAAGAATAGCATTCCTTGATTTTTCAAAATATCCGGAGCGATACTGATTATTCGTCTGTAATAATCAAGTCCGTCCTCTCCGCCGTCAAGAGCAAGGCTTGGCTCATGATCTTTTACTACACTATCAAGCTTTGGAATATGATTTGTGGGAATATATGGTGGATTTGATACTACAATATCAAATTTTTTGTTTGGGCGAGAACACATGATATCGCATTTTATAAATTCTATATCAGCGCTTAAAAGCTTTGCATTGGCTTGAGCAGTTTCTAAGGCGGTGCTGCTTATATCAAGAGCTGTCACATGGCTTTTCTTGCAGTAATGGCTG
>JAZUOB010000221.1:0-5170 GCA_045604425.1 Clostridia bacterium | reverse complement strand
ATATGATAGCAAAGAGGGGTATTGAAATAAATGCCGTAAACTTTTTCAGCTATCCGTACACCAGTGACCGTGCAAAAGAAAAGGTTATTGAACTTGCATCAATCCTTGCCAGATACACTTCAAAAATAAATCTTTATATTGTTCCATTTACAGAAATCCAGCTTCAGATTCGTGACAACTGTCCGGAAGAGCATCTTACACTTATTATGAGAAGATTTATGATGCGAATTGCAGAGCTTATAGCCAGAAAAACAAGGTCAGCAGCTCTTATCACCGGCGAAAGTGCAGGTCAGGTTGCAAGCCAGACCTTGAGCGCACTTGATGTGACAAACTCCGTTGTGGATATGCCTGTTCTAAGACCTCTTGTGGGAATGGACAAAGAAGAAATCGTAGTTAGAGCAAGACAAATTGATACGTTTGAGACTTCTATTCTTCCCTACGAGGATTGCTGCACTGTATTTACTCCAAAGCATCCGTCAACCAATCCAAAAAGACGTTCTGTAGAAAGAACTGAAAGTGTACTTGACATAGATAAACTGATAGAAGACGCAATGAACGGTGTTGAGAAAATAACTGTTTATCCCGACGCATAAGGGAGGAAACGAAATAATATGTCTTATGTAAAACAAGCTGTAGAGCTGATGATAAAAAACAAAATCACCGTAGCCACAGCAGAAAGCTGCACCGGAGGTCTAATCGCAAAGCTTATTACAGATTTTGCAGGAGTTTCGGATATATACTCTGAGGGGTACGTGACTTATTCCAATGACGCAAAAATAAAAAACCTTGGAGTGCTGCCTGAAACATTAAATGAGTTTGGAGCTGTCAGCAAAAACACTGCAGAGGAAATGGCAAATGGAGTAAGGCTTAGGAGCAACTCCCATATCGGCATAAGCACAACCGGAATTGCAGGCCCCGGAGGAGCAACTCCTACAAAACCCGTAGGTCTTGTATATATTGCCGTCAGCACCCCTGAAAAATGTATTGTAAAAGAGCTTCATCACAGCGGCACACGTGAAGAAATCAGACAGAAAACCGCAGAAGATGTATTTTGTCTTTTGACCGAAGTCATCAAAAAGTCACTATTGTGACTGTCGTCCACGCAATTCACTTCCATAGATAGACTTTTTGGTAATTCAGGATATTATAACTTAAAACCAATAATTTCCTAAAAGATAAAGAATAGTTGTTTTTGATAATGTATTTTTTCACTGTTTGGTGAAATAATACTTATTAGACTATGAACTGCTGCACCGACTTATGTGCATCATATGTCGGTGCATCAGTTTTTTATCTGCGGAGGGAAAATAATGCTTGTTGTTGTGATAAGAACACTTATTCTGTATTTGACAGTAATTATAAGTCTGCGTGTAATGGGAAAACGTCAAATAGGTGAGCTTCAGCCTACAGAACTTGTAGTGGCTATAATGATATCCGACCTTGCAACAGTTCCAATGCAAACTGTGGATATGCCCCTGCTTTCCGGTATTATACCGGTCTTTACCCTGATGCTTGCTGAAGTATTTATTTCTTTTTTTGGATTTAAATGCAAAGCTTTTAGGCGTGCACTTACAGGAGACCCCAGTATTGTGATTTATAAGGGAGTTATAAATGAAAAAGAACTGGAAAGATTAAGATTTAATGTTAGCGACCTATTAGAAGAACTGCGCCTGAATAATTGCTACAATATTGCTGATGTGGAAGCTGCGGTGTTGGAAACCAGCGGAAAACTCAGCGTTATACCAAAATCAGGAGACCCAAACCACACCGGCATCCCTTGTATTATAATCACAGACGGTTCGTTTAATGAAGGGGAAATCAAACGCTCGGGCATATCCAAAGATGACATTATAAAAAAGCTTAAAAACCTAGGAAATGATGATATAAAAAAAATCTTTATAGCATCAGTGGACGAAAAAGGTGATTTTTATGTCCAACTGAAAAAAAACACAAACCAATAAGGAGTATTATAAATTATGAAAAGTTTTTTTGTTGCACTTATTATTACTCCCATTCTTATTTTCTCAGGCATAATGTTTTCAAAAAAAATCGAAAACATTTCTAATGACTTGTATACACAAACAAGCAGAATATATTATTCTATTCAAAACCAAGAAACCGAAAAGGCTTTTGAATATATGGATAAAACTATAAAAAATTTCAAAAAAAACAAAGTCCTCTTTGAAGCTACAAGCAATCATGAAGAAATTCTAAGAATAGAGATTTCATTTTCCCATGCAGCAGAGTTTCTTAAAGAAAACCAAACAGGTGATACTCTTGCCTGCCTTGAAGAAATCAAAATACTCCTTAAGCATCTGCCGGGGAATTTCAAGCTTAAACCGGAGAATATATTATAGCAAAAAAGCCGCCACTGCGGCTTTTCAGACCGTTGAAAAAGTCGTTCTACCGCAAGCTGATAAGAAAATCATTATTTAAGAATGATTTCGATTGTGAGTAAACAAAGCCACAAGAAAAACATTGAGTTTTCTTGTGGCTTTCTTGCTTTTTGCCAATTTGAACTCTACCGTACCCACGTACGCCGACGAATTCAAATTGACAAAATATTACTTCCTTTTTCACACTCTGTCAGCGTGTCGATAGTATATCGACACGCTGAAGCCCCGCATTTCATGCGGGGCTTTTAACTAATTATTTTCTAAAAATTCTATATCTTCTCCGGTTAGCTCTGCCTTTTCTAAAAGGTCAGGGCGTTTTCTTTTTGTATTCAAAAGAGACTGCTCTCTTTTCCATTTCTCTATATTTTTGTGGTGGCCTGACAAAAGGACATCGGGAACTCGTCTTCCCATAAACTCCTCAGGTCTTGTATACTGGGGGTATTCTAAAAGTCCATTAAAGTGCGACTCATCCTCGTATGAGCTTTCTTCACTAAGGACTCCGGGCACCATTCTTGAAACAGCATCTATAACAGCCATAGCAGGAATTTCACCACCGGTGAGAACAAAGTCGCCAATAGACAATTCCATATCTACTATTTCATCAATAATCCGCTGATCTACACCCTCATAATGACCGCAGAGGATTACTATTTCGTCTTCTTCAAGAAGCTCTTTTGCAATACCTTGATTGAAAATTTTGCCTTGAGGGGTCATATACACCGTGAGAGGTCTTTTTTGGATTTTGTCAAAGATACTTTTCCAAGCATTATAAATAGGCTCACAGGTCATAATCATACCGCCTCCGCCACCATATGGATAAAGATCGGTCTTGCGGTGCTTATTAAAGGCATAATCTCGTATATTTATAAACTCCAAGCCTATAATTCCTGCTTTTTTTGCTCTGCCGATTATACTGCTTTCAAGCACAGCCTCCAGCATTTCAGGAAACAGAGTAAGAACATAAAAATTCTTCATTTAGTCCTCCATACCTTCAGGTATATCCATTATTATTTTTTTCATAGTTATATCTGTGCTTTTGACAGTGGTATGATTTGCCGGAAGATACAGCTTTTTGCCTGACTCTTTCAAAACTTCGTACACGCTGCCTGCTCCCGCTGTGAACACGTCAAGGATTTGTCCTATTTTCTCGCCATTTATGTCATACACTATGCAGCCGATAAGGTCTGCAACATAGTATATCCCTTCCGGAAGCGGAGGAAGTTGAGATTTTGGCGCAGTCAAAATACAGTTTTTGTAAAATTCTGCCTCATCAATAGACAGAATCTCCTTAAATTTTATTATCAGGTTGTTTTTTTGGTATTTTACACTTTGAACAGTGAGCTCTTTTTCACCTGCATACACTGTTTTTATATATTCAAAATCCTCCGGCGCATCTGTCCAGGAAACTACCTTGACTTCTCCTCTAAGGCCGTGAGTATTTATTATCTTTCCTACTTCAAGCATATTTATTTCTCCTAAAACGTACTGAACATATTTGAAAAAAATCCGCATATGGCGGATTTTCTCAAAGATGCTATCGCATTGTGTCAGATTATATCTACAACAACACGTTTGTTTTCGCGATTTGCAGCCGCTTTTACCACTGTTCTGATAGCCTTTGCTATTCTGCCTTGCTTTCCGATAACCTTTCCCATGTCATCTTCAGCCACTCTCAGTTCAAGAGTGATGCAGTCGTCGGCTTCAATTTCGGTCACATTAACAGCTTCCGGGTGGTCAACAAGCGATTTTGCAATCAATTCCAATACTTGTTTCATGGTAATCACCATCAATCCCTTTCACATCAAACCGTCCAAAAAACAACAGGTGCGGATTTTTGCGCTACAGGCGCATAAAACGCACCTATATTTTTGAGACATATTAGTTTTTGAAAAGCTATTAAAGAATGTTTGATTTCTTCAAAAGAGCCTTTACTGTGTCAGTGGGCTGTGCACCGTTGCCAATCCACTTCTTCGCCTTATCAGCGTCAATGTTTACTGTTGCAGGCTCTGTCATGGGGTTGTATGTGCCGATTTCTTCGATAAATCTACCGTCACGTGGGTATCTTGAATCAGCTACTACTACTCTGTAGAAAGGAGCTTTCTTTGCGCCCATTCTTCTAAGTCTGATTTTTACTGCCATTGTATTTCACCTCCTTGAATGAAATAAATATTTAAAATGAAATTTATCCATTTTTATCGAAATTTGCGAAGGCGATTAAGCATTCTCTGCTGTTTTCCGCCTGAGAATTGCTTCATCATTTTTTGCATATCAGCAAACTGTTTGAGAAGCTGATTTACATCCTGCACTCTTGTACCGCTGCCTTTTGCAATACGGATTTTGCGATTTGCACCTATAATCTGAGGCTTTCTTCGCTCCTCTTTTGTCATAGACTGTATTATCGCTTCTATATGCACAAGACGTGTTTCGTTTTCTTCTGTGTCCACCTTTTCAAGCATTTTCTTGTCCACACCCGGCAACATTCCTGCAAGCTGTGCTATTGAGCCCATCTTTCGTATTTGTCTGAACTGAACAAGAAAATCATCAAGGTCAAAAGTCTTGTCTTTTATCTTCTTTTCAAGCTCTAATGCTTGTTTTTCATCTATAGCTTCCTGCGCCTTATCAATAAGGGTAAGGACATCTCCCATTCCAAGAATTCTGGACGCCATACGGTCCGGATAAAATGGCTCAAGGTCACTTAGTTTTTCACCAACTGACGCAAGTTTTATGGGCTTGCCTGTCACGTGCTTTACAGAAAGTGCCGCACCGCCTCTTGT
>JAZUOB010000220.1:0-4198 GCA_045604425.1 Clostridia bacterium | reverse complement strand
CATAGCATAATCAATGTACGATTTTTTCATCTCGTTATTGAGTTCTACGTCTATAACCTTTGAGTTTTCAATTGCTTCTAAATCAAAGATTTTATCGCTATTTTTTTTCGCCATGGTTTCCACTCCCACAATCTACGTTTTAATCAATAAAATAATCTAATTTATTATACCACAAGCATATATAAAAATCAAGCAATTTTGCTATTTTTAGGGAATTATTTTTCCTTAAAAACACAGCAAACCGAGGTGGCTGAAATGCCTTTTGATTCGCCTTCAAATCCAAGCTTTTCTGTAGTGGTCGCCTTTACACTTACAGAAGATTTATCACAGCCGCAAACTTTGGATATATTACTCCTCATATCTTCTGTATAAGGAGAAAGCTTTGGCTTTTGCGCCACGATAGTCAAATCTATATTCCCTACTCTGTAACCATGCTTTTTGACTTGTTCTACTACTTTTTCTAAAAGTATCATACTGGATATACCTTTATACGAATTGTCAGTATCAGGAAAAAGCTTGCCTATATCTCCAAGAGCCAATGCACCCAGAAGTGCATCACTGACCGCATGAAGTGCAACATCCGCATCAGAATGTCCTAATAAACCTTTTTCCCACGGAATTTCCACACCGCACAAAATCAAAGGTCTGTTTTCAACCAAGGCGTGCACATCATAACCATGACCTATTCTAATCATACAAAACTCCCTTTCTTTTTGAAAAATGCGACACAAAATGTGCCGCACTATTGCTGTTGTTTTATGGAAAGTATTGCTTCTGCAATACATATATCTTCAATTGTAGTAATCTTGATATTATACGGGTCGCCCTCAACCATATGCACCGTTTCACCAAAGCGTTCACACAAAGCAGCATCATCCGTAACAGAAATCCCCGCCGCTTGTGCCTTTTCGTGAAGCTTTAGAATATGCGTTCTTAGAAAGCACTGGGGCGTATATATTTTATAAAGGCATTCTCTGTCTACTGTGCCTGTTATTTCTCCGTTTATACAACGTTTCATAGTATCAACACAAGGAGTGCCTACACAGGCCGTGCCGTACTTCTTAACATCTACAGAAAGCTTATAAATATCTTCTTCACTGATAAGAGCACGAGCAGCATCGTGTATCATGACAAATTCAGCATCCGAAGCACTTACTCCCAAATACGAAGACTCCTGACGCTCTTTGCCGCCACAAATTATATCCTTTAGCTTTGTAATATGTTGTGTAAGCTCGCTGCATCTTTGTATATCATCTTTTCCGGTAACCAGAATGATATTCCGGATAACATCAGATTTTTCAAATGTTTCCAATGTATGCAGCAAAATCTCTTTTCCCAACAATTTCATAAAGACCTTGTTATATCCGGCCTTCATTCTTGAGCCTGTACCTGCTGCCAGTATAACAGCATCCACTTTCATCAACCTTTCTGCTGAATTATCAAATTATCTATAATGCCGTCCATTATAAGCTCGATATCTTCTCTGCTGGCAAATCCACTCATTATAAGCTCACTGACAATGATTTGTCTGGCACTGGAAAGTGCTTTTCTCTCACCGGTAGACAGACCCTTAAGACGTTCTCTGTAAAGCAAAGCTTTAAGTGCATCAAGCACCTTATAAATATCTCCGGACTTGATTTTCTGCATATTCTCTCTTTGACGTCTGTTCCAATTCTCATCGTCATACAAAGGCTCGTTTTTGAAATATTCCAAAACTTCTTTTGCTTCTTTTTTATCTATAACGGTACGAACACCAATTTCATCACAATTATCCACCGGAATAAGCATTGTCATATTACCGCAAAAGACTCTCATGACATAGTATTTTTTCTTGACTCCAAGTATTTCCTTCTCCTCGATAGCCTCAATAGTACCGGCTCCGTGAAGGGGGTATACAATTTTATCTCCAATTGCAAACATTTTATGTATCCTTACCTTTCGTAGAATAAAATCCAACCCTGTTTTAATCCAGTGTAATCATATAAAATCACACAACAAACTATACTAATATTATAACATAATTTACCTAAAAGTCAAAGCAATTTTTTTATTTTGAATATCATTCTATGATATTGTAACTTTTTGTGTTTTTTCAGGCATAAAATTAGGTATTATGACAATATACGCACGGAATATGACGAGCTTTAAAAACATTCATACACATAAAATCACAACAAGCATATTTTATTACTAGCAGCGGAAAATATATATTCCAATGTTTATTCAAACAGATTCTAAGAAAGGAAGATTTATTATGGGCGAAAATTGTAATAACGAACACGGTTTCAAAGAACCTGTGTGCATACATACAGATAAAGTTTATGACAGTTGCAGAGATAAGGACTGTCTTGAAAATATAAGAGTTTATCTCACAGCTTGCGGACAGTCTATAGTAGACAGAGCAATAAGCGTAAAATGCACAAAAGCTGAAATCATCTGGATATTCTCAGATGTGGAATCCGTGCCATTCAACAGAGGTTATTATTCTGTAGACTTGAAGTATTATTTCAAAATAACACTTGCAGTATTTACAGGAGTTGGCAAGCCTACAGAGGTTGAGGGTCTTGCAATATTCGACAAAAAGGTAATTTTGTTTGGTTCAGAGGGAAATGCCAAGATTTTCTCTTCTAACTACAAAGAAGATGCATTCGACCCACAGCTCTGGAAGAAAACAAATATGCCAAAAGCAGTCGTAGAGGTTGTAGAGCCTATCGCTTTAGGCGCTAAAGTTCTGGACGTTAATGACAAATGCTGCTGCAGCGAAGAAAGCTTTGATATTTCAAGCGTTCCTGGTTCTGTATGCAGAGTTTTTGATGACAGACTTATCCTTGGCGGAGAGCAAAAAAGAGTGTTTGTTTCACTTGGTATATTCTCAATAGTGAAGCTGGAAAGAAGAGTACAGCTTTTGATTCCTTCATACGATTTTTGCATACCTACCAAGGAGTGCGTTGGCGCTACAGACGACAACCCCTGCGATTTATTTGACAGAATTTCTTTCCCTGTAGATGAATTTTTTCCACCGGAAAAATGTGATTTAGACCCGGATAATCCAGGTTGCGGCTGCGGCTGTGATTGTGATTGCGACTAAAACAAAGCAAAAAATCACTGTAGAGTCTAATCTCTACAGTGATTTTTTTATCTGAATTCTTCCGGAAGTTCGGTTTTTCCTGTAAACATCTCATAGCCTTTTATAAGCTGCTGGTCAACTACTACCTCTATACCGGAGAATACCTTGTCTATCTTGGATTGTGTGGTAATATCAAGAACTCCGTATGAATAAAGGTCATTTTCTTCCTGGAACTTTTTGATACTGTCTTCAAGCTGTGTATCAAACACAGAATTTATGACACCTTCATAATAACCAAGATAATAAAGCTTTTCTTTTGCTGCATACACGTTTTGGTCATCATCGCCTACAAACCATTTTTTTTGGAATGTAAAAGGTATATAATCTTTTGTGTCAATTTTCACAGCTTCATTTTTGACTACCACGTCTGGAGTTATACCTACTCCGTTGATTTCGTGACCGTTTCGGGTTATATAATGTCCGATAGTCAGTTTAAACACTGAGCCGTTTGAAAGCGGGAATGAGCTTTGGATATATCCTTTTCCAAATGTCTGCTCACCTATAAGCTTTCCAACACCGGAATCCTGAATGGCACTTGCAAGTATTTCTGCCGCACTGGCAGTGTAACCATTCACAAGAACATTGAATGTATATTTTGGTTTTTCAAGCTCTGAATAATATGTCTGGTCCATAAATGATTGACGGTACTTTGTGTCTACAATAACGCCTTTTGGAACTATCATAGAAGCCATATCCACAGCACAGCTTAAATAGCCGCCGCCATTGTTTCTAAGGTCCAGTATAATATTTTTGATACCGTCTTCATCAGCTTGCTTAAGTGCTTTTTGAAACTCATCACTTGTATTGTCCGACATATCCAAAACACTTATATATCCAACTTTGTCGTCAATTTTTATGTACGCAACAGTGTCCTCGTTTACTTCGCATCTTATAACGGTGTATGTATACTCTTCATCATCTCTGATAACGCTGACTTCTACAGGCTCACCAAGATTGCCGGCTATGGCGTTTCTTATATGAGTTGTAGTCTTGCCATACATATTTTCGCCGTTTATTTTGGAGATTTTATCTCCGACTTTGATGCCTGCCTTTTCAGCACCGCTGCCTTGT
>JAZUOB010000219.1:0-6175 GCA_045604425.1 Clostridia bacterium | reverse complement strand
TCCTTGATTCTGTGTATGGAAAATGGAATGATATAGCAATTAGTGAAATAGAGTTCTATTGATGAAGAGGTAATTTGACAATGGATTATGAAGAAATAAAAAGAAGAGACATGGAGTTTATTACCGGCAAAAAGCAAAAGTCAGGCAAAAAGAATAAAGCCATTCTCATTTTGTTGATTGCATTTTTGATAGTTGTGTTGGTGTGTGGCGCTGCTTTTGTTTTGTGGGTTTCATACGGCAAAAAAATAAATAAAGACAAATTATCAATTCCCGCACTCAAAACAGAGACTGTAAAAATTGACAATACAAAGCCAAAAGCGACTCTTTCACCCACGCTTTCTCCCACGCCAAAAACCCAAAGACGCGGGTCTTGGGAGCCTATTCCGGACGAAGTGTTTGAAACAATGCAGGGTATCTCATATCCTGAGGGAGCAAGAGTCCACCGTGATGATCTTGCATATCTTACTATACCTCACTATGATTTTGACGGTAAGATCCAAAAAGGGAAGATGATAGTCGCAAGAAGCCTTGCTGATGAAGTTTTGGCTATATTTGCAGAGCTTTCTGATATTAAATATCCTATAGAAAAAATGGAGCTTATTGATAAATATGACAAGCTACAGACAGAAGAGTTTAATTCTCTCGACAGAAGCTCTATGGGCAGAAATAATACATCAAGCTTTTGCTACAGAACAGTTTCAGGCACAAAAAATCTATCCAAGCATGCATACGGCAGAGCGATTGATATCAATCCCAAAATAAATCCATGGGTAAGCTCGAGCGGAACTGTCAGCCCGAGAAATGCAACTAAGTATGCAGATAGGAGCATGGCAGACTGGACTGATGTTGAAAAGAGAGCGTATATCGGCGAGGATACAGAGATTTATAGAATATTTGATAAATATGGCTGGTTCTGGGGCGGACATTGGAATTCAAGAGACTATCAGCATTTTGAAAAGCCATAAGGGGATATATAATGAGTAAAACAATAAAAATCAAGACTCAGCCTGCTGCAGCGTTTCCTTATAATGCCCAGAATATAGGAAGCAGAGAAGAACAACAAGATGCATTCTGCTTTTCTGATATGCTCAACAGAGAAGAAGCTGAAAAGTATGGCTATATAGCTGTCCTTGCCGACGGTATGGGCGGTATGGAAAACGGAGCATTGGCAGCATCAACTACAGTAAGAGAGTTTATGAACACGTATCTTACCGTATTTGATGGTGATGTCAAAGAAGCCATGCTAAAGGCTGTTGAAACTGCAAACCGAGAGGTTCAGGAGATTGATGGTGCAGGTGCTACTTTGTGCGCTGTAGTTATCAAAGATTGGCAACTGTATTATGTATCAGTTGGTGACAGCCATATATATTTTTATAGAAATGGATATATACGAAGGCTCAATGAGGAGCACAATTATCTGTCCGTTTTGAACAAGTTGGTATCCGAGGGCAAGATGACAAAGGAGGAGGCCGAATCTCATCCTGACAGACAATCCCTCACAAGCTATATTGGAATTGATGATTTGGAAGAAATTGATTATAACGAGGAGCCAATACCTCTTATGTGCGGTGATTCTATCCTCATATGTTCTGACGGTTTATATCGCGCCATGAGCGAAGAAGAAATGGTATATGCTCTTAAAAATGGTGATGAAGCAGTGGCAGAGTCAATGGTACAGACAGTTTTATCAAAGAAGATAAGAGGTCAGGATAATATTACCGTTTTGGTAGTAGATATTGATTAGGAGGTTGTACCTATGAAAAATAAAATAACTGCAATACTCTTTGCCTTTTGTATGGTTTTCTCTGCTTTGTGCGTAGCCCATGCAGATGATGTGCCGGCAAAAGCACGGAGCATTGAAGAAAGCTTTGTTGAGATTGAGTTTTCTACCAATTTCGGCACACAGACTACAAATGGTATATTTTTAAAAAGCAGCAAAGGAGCAGCTTTTATACTTTCGCCTGAACACATAATGTCACAAGCAAGCGGAGAAATAAACATAAAAATAGCTGATGAAGTATACAAAGGACAGATTGTATCATCTTCAAAAGATAAAGATATGTCTGTTATCAAGATAGACGAAGAAATAAAAGGTATAAAGCCTGCAAAATTTGCAAAAAAGAATTTGAAAGAAGGAGCAAAGGTATATATTATTGCAAAGGCCACTTCAAATTCTTCCCAGGTTGAAGCTGTCAATTCTGTGAAGTTCAGCGATGAGCTTTCAAATCAGGATATGTACAAGTTATCTACTGTGATAAAGACAGAAGAAGATGGTGCAGCAGTTGTGAATAAGCTAGGAGAAGTAGAGGCTATAGCCATATACAGCTTTGCATCAGGTACAGGCTGGGCTATCACATCTGAAAGTATTACAGAGTTTTTATCCGAAAATGATGTGCCCTATAAGAATGCAGACAGAATTCTTTTTATATGTATAATAGTGGCGATACTCTTGGTTTTGGCATTTTTGATATACTTTGTTATAAACAAAATTCAAGAAAAGAAGAATAACGCACCCTTGCTTGTTGGTATAACAGGTGAGTTTGAAGGACAAGAAGTTCATCTTTCCAGTGAGAATATAAATATCGGCAGAGACGCATCTCAGTGTCAGGTGGTAATCCTTGGCAGCGCAGAGGTCAGCAGATGTCACTGCAGCGTTAGATATGACAGTATGAAAAATGATTTCATAATCACAGACCTTGCATCTACACACGGTACATTCCTGATGAGTGGTGAAATGCTGGAGCCAAAAATGGCAGTTCATGTTTCGTCAGGAACTGAGTTCTATGTGGGAACAAAGGACAATATTTTCAAAGTACAATAATTTTATAAATGAAAGGAAAATAAAAAAATGGCTACAAAAAGATGTAAGAACGGACACTACTACGATGACTCAAAATACCCCAATTGCCCATATTGCGGTATTTCAAGCATGGACTCTTCACGTACAATTCCTCTTGTGGTGGAAAAAGACTCAGACGGTGGAGTTACTGTGCCTGTGACAAATGCCGGAGGCACTGGTATGACAGCTACAGAACCACTTTTTAATGATGACGATATCAAGACAGTAGGCATCATGAAAAAAGAAAAAGGTATTGACCCTGTTGTTGGCTGGCTTGTTTGTATCAAAGGCGTCGGCATGGGACAAGATTACAGAATTATGTCAGAAAAGAATTTTATCGGCAGAGATAAATCAAATGATATAGTTCTTGACAAAGACACATCCATTTCTAGAGAAAAACATGCGGTTGTCAGCTATAACCCCAAAAACTCTAAGTTCGTGCTTATGCCGGGTGACGGACATGGACTTGTTTACTTAAATGGCGATGAAGTATTTAATGCTACAGAACTGAAAGCAAGAGACGTTATCGAAATGGGAGATACAACGCTTATGTTCGTACCATTCTGTGGGGAGGACTTTAAATGGTAAAACGTATACTGTTGTTTGCCTCTCTAATCTGTATGTTTTCTGCTACAGTGTTTGCGTCAGACATATACGAAAATCAAATTCGTCAGGTTTATCCGTTTTCGGATATGATGCGTGTATACACAGATGTAAGCGACAATCAAAAGCTGAATGTAGAAGATCTTGACGCCTCAAATTTTCAGGTGTTTGTAGATAATACTCAAATGCAGATAAAATCGGCAAAGCCCTTTTCAAAAGCAGGAGAGGGAATAGCCACTGTATTTTTGGTAGACACATCAAAATCCCTTTCAGCATCTCAAATGAAAAATTTGAAAGCTGCAATGAAAAAATGGGTAAGCAGAATGACGCCTGATGATTCAATGGCGATAATTACCTTTGGCAATGATGTGAAATCCTGTATAGATTATTCAAATGATGAAGATGCTTTAAATGCGGCGATTGACTCAATTGTAAATGACGGCACACGTACACGTCTTTATGGCGGAATAAGTGAGGCTTTGAAGCTTTGCTCAAGAACAGATGCAGCACTTCCAAAGAGAAAATCTATAATGCTTATTACCGACGGAGTAAATGACTACAAAGGCGGTATAAGTGAAAAAGACGTATATGACCAGCTGAAAAAGCAGCTGATTCCTGTATACAGTTTGTGGCTTCCAACCGGCGGTAGCAAGGGTGAGTCCACACTTAATTCTGTTACTGACTACTCAGGCGGCAGTATGTACAATTTGTCAAAAACAAATATTGAGAAGGTGTATGACACCATATACAACACACAGATGTCTACATATGTTTTGGATTGTGCATACAATTCAGTGACTCCTGATTCTAATATCCATTCTTTGACCGTCAAAGCAGGAGCATTAGGCAAAACTGCTGAGGATGTGGTAGAGTTCAATCTTGTGAAAAACAGTGAGCACTCCGGCAGATATATGGTAGTAAGTGATGAAAATCAGGAGGAATCTCCTGCCAATGATAAAGAGCAGCCTGAAGACCAAGAAGATACTGAAAAAGGCGGTTTATCAAATACTGTAATCATTCTTATAGCTTTGGGGGTTCTGATAGTCGGAATTATCGTGGCGCTGATTGTTTTTCTTATAAACAAGAACAAAAAGGATTATTATACAGATGATGTATCAACAGGCAGTGCTGAATATACACAAAGAACAAGCGCTACAGTGAATACAGCTTTTGACGGACAAAGATTGGTGTTTACATCAATGAGCACCGGCAGAAGAGTAGAAGTTCCTTTTACAAGCGGAGTCACTATCGGCAGAAACAAAAATTCTGGTTTTTGTGTTGATGACCCACAAGTTTCATCAAACAATTCTATAGTTACATTTGAAAACGGCAAACTTTGTATAGAGGATTGCAATTCTACAAATGGAACTTTTGTAAACGGTTTTAAAGTCCAAACCAAGTGTGAATTTGAAAGCGGAAGCGTTATCACAGTTGGATTATCTGATTTTAGAGTTGAATTGGAATTTTAATAAAATCACCATACAAGAATGGAGATATTTATGAGACACACTAAAGAGTATACCATAATTGTCATGGATGCAGACGGAATAATCAAAGAGTATAGTTTGTCATCTATGGTCAAAAACCGCATTAGCTTTGGTAGGGAAGAAACAAATCGAATTGTTATACATTCTCCTATAGTATCAAGAGTACACGGTTATTTTGAATACTATAATGATAAGCTTTTGGTGTATGATAATCAAAGCACCAATGGACTGATTGTAAATAACAGAAAGCTTATGACCGATGCAAGAGGCAATACAGATGTACATGAAGTAAGAGAGGGAGATATCATCCGTATTGATGACAAAAACTCCTCAAACAGCATGGGAATTATTATGTATTGCACATCATCTGTAAACAGCGGCGGTTGGAAACAAATAGAGCTTCTGCCCGGAAAAGAGTTAAAGCTTGGAAGAAGCAGAGATAATGATATACGTCTTGACAGCGTCAGTGTATCAAGACACCATGCAAAGATTGTAATGAATACATCAGGCACTTATATCGAAGATTTGGATAGTGCAAACGGTGTGTTTGTAAACGGCATGCGAGTTCACTCAAGCCTTGCCCTTGGTAAGAGAGATGTCATCACTATCGGTAATTCTCTTATAGTAGTCAACGGCGGGCGTGTGTTTTATAAGTCAAGTATGGGCGGCACAAGAATTCGTATGCAGAATATCAGCCGCACAGTAAAAGTAAAAGGCAACGATCTCAAAATTTTGGATGATGTAAATATCACTATAGAACCAAATGAGTTTGTGGCTGTGATAGGCGGCAGTGGTGCTGGAAAATCCACTGTCATGAATGCTATGAGTGGCTTTGAAAAAGCCGATACTGGCGTGGTTACGGTCAATAATACAAATCTTTATGACAACTATCATATTCTAAAAAATATTATTGGCTATGTGCCTCAGCATGATATCATATATGAAAACATAAGCTTGTATAAGATGCTGGAATATTCTGCCAAGATACGAATGAACGAAGACGTAACGCCTGAAGAGCGAGATGCAAGAATAAAAGAGACTCTTAAAATGGTAGAGCTTACAGAGCATAAGGATAAGCAAATACGCTCATTAAGCGGAGGTCAGAAGAAAAGAGCATCTATTGCAGTTGAGCTTTTGGCTGACCCGGGACTGTTTTTTCTTGACGAGCCCACTTCCGGTCTTGACCCCGGCACAGAAGCAAGTCTTATGAATACGCTCAATAAGCTTTCAAAGCAAAACGGAAAGA
>JAZUOB010000218.1:0-4773 GCA_045604425.1 Clostridia bacterium | reverse complement strand
TTGTCTTCCTAAGACCGCTTGGCCTCCGACTTTCGCCGGCAGAATATACACCTTTAATATTAGTTTTTAATGTAATTTTATCTCTAAGAATTTTCACCGGAGAAGACGATCTGGTTTCAGGGCCGGTGAGGATGCTGTCATATCCCGAAAAACCTTTAATTTTACTTTCAAAAGATAATATTCCCTTTTTTATAGTGTCAGACACGTAGTCTGGCAATATATCATTTAAATCACATAAGGAATAACCCGGAAGAATACTTGGCTCTACATCACCGATATATTTTGATGTTTCACCTTCTATAAAGTCTCCTAACATTTGAACAGGAGCTTTATATTCATATCCGGCATTTTGAAATGCACGAGTTTCCAGTTTTTCCTGAAGCTTCATACCTTCAAAAATATCATCATTGGTATATTTTACATTTACGAGCAAGGCACTGTTGGCATTTGGAGCATTACGAGAGTTATTGCTCATACCGTTAGTAACTATCATTTTATCTTCAGATGCGGCATTAACAACAAAACCTCCGGGACACATACAAAATGTATATAAGCTATTGCCGTTATCAAGATGTGTCCAAAGTTTATAAGGAGCTGCAGGAAGTCTGTTTTTGAATTTTCCATAAAGGCTCTCGTTTATCATGGCTTGTTTGTGCTCAATTCTAACGCCTAGAGAAAAAGGTTTCTTTGTGATTTCCAGACCTTTAGAATAAAGCATTCTTATGGTATCTCTGGCAGAATGACCTATAGCAAGCACTACTGCATCACAATCCATTGTTTTAATTGTACCGTTTGAAGAAATATTTATGGCCTCAAGACGATTATTTTTAATAATCAATTCTTCTAGTTTGGTATAAAACAAAACCGTACCGCCAAGTCTTATAATTTCATCTCTGATGTTTTTTACTACTTTTCTAAGAATATCTGTTCCAATATGTGGAGCGGAATCATATAGTATATTCTCAGGAGCTCCAAAATTAACAAATTCATTTAAAACAAATTTAATTCTTGAATCGTTTGTTCCGGTGTTCAATTTTCCGTCAGAAAAAGTACCTGCTCCTCCCTCTCCAAACTGTATATTGGTTGTAGAATCAAATTGTGCAGTTTGAAAGAAAGTATCTACTTTTTGAACTCTGTCTTCAACTGGCCCGCCTCTTTCGATTAAAACAGGATTAACTCCGTTTCTGGCAAGACAAAGAGCAGAAAACAGACCTGCAGGGCCGGTGCCTACTATTATTATTTTTTTGTTAGTTGTTTCTTTTGGAAATGAATACGCATCACAGTTTACATGAGTAAATTTGATTTTTGGGGGTATTTTTATGTTTTTAATGGGGGTGCATTCAACGCTGCATGAGTAAAATATATCCTTTTTGTTTCTGGCGTCAATGGAGCGTTTTACTAATTTGAATTCAGAAAATTTAGTTCCTAATAGCTTTTCGCATTTTGTCATGACTTCACTGATTTGTTCATCAAGCTCCATGCGTATTTCATACAATCGAATCATAAAAGTTCACCTTTCAAATAAAAAAAGAAATGGCAGTATTTCCGAGACCGGAGGCAGTCGGGAATGCACATTTCTTTTTATTATGTAGGATTACAGCGTTTGCTGTAATATAATTATATCTCATACCAAGAAAAAATGTCAACCGACAATATTTGGTTATATGTGTCTTAGGATTGCTGTTATAATACCCACTAATGCACCGGCAAACACTTCAAACGGAGTGTGTCCAAGCAATTCCTTCAGGTTGTGTTCTACCAAAGAAGAATTCCATTGTTTAATAAGCTTATTAAGAACAACTGCTTGTTCGCCTGAGCGACGTCTCACGCCTGCAGCATCGTGCATCACAACCAGTGCAAAACAAACACAAACAGCAAAAATATTGCTGTCAAATCCGTTTTTTAATCCAATAGCAGTCGATAATGACACAGCAAACGCCGAATGAGAGCTTGGCATTCCCCCTGATTCTATCATCATACCAAAATCGACTTTTTTGTGTTTTATAAAAGAGATAACCAGTTTTATAAATTGAGCAAAAAACCATGCAAAAACACAAGTCCATAGTATGTGATTTCCAAACAGTTGAGATACAAAGCTCATAGTGCCTCCTAATTAGAACGTACAGCCAGTTTTTTTGTTAGCTGCTTTAGTAGGTACGTATCTCCGTCAAGCTTGTTTAAACATTCCAAAGCTTTATTTGTATACTCATTGCAAAGCCTTGTAGCTTCATTCATACCGAACATTGATACGTATGTACACTTATTGCTTTTTTCGTCACTTCCAATGGGTTTTCCAAGGTCCTTTTCATTTCCTGATACGTCAAGTATATCATCTCTTATCTGGAATGCTACACCTAAATTCTCAGCAAAATCAGATACTATTTCAAGCTTTTCTTGTGATGCTTCGGAAAGTATTCCCCCAACAACACAAGCGGCTTTTAAAAGTGCACCTGTTTTATGTCTGTGAATATATTTTAGAACATCTATATCTATTTGTTTGTTTTCGCTTTCAATATCAACAATCTGTCCGCCAATCATACCTTCGCTGCCTGCAGCTTGTGCCATATATGAAATAGCGTTAACTACAATTTCTTTGTTGTCTATGTCACACTTTGACATTATCTCAAATGCACGTGTCAGAAGTGCGTCACCCGAAAGGATTGCAGTAGCTTCGCCAAAGACAACATGGTTTGTGGGTTTTCCTCTTCGAAGCTCATCATTGTCCATTGCGGGAAGATCATCATGAATAAGAGAATATGTATGAATCATTTCAATGGCACATGCAAAAGGCATGGCTTTATCATCTGCTTTGCCAAATAACTTATAAAACTCTAACAACAATATAGGTCTGAGCCTTTTTCCACCGGCTTCAAGGCTATAATTCATAGATTTATATATATTGCTTTGAAGATTAAAAAGCGGAGCATTGTACTTTATCAAAGCTCTGTCTATAAGATTTTTGTAGTCTTCAATATTCATTACCCTTGCTCCTTACTTGCTTCATCAAAAGGAATTTCCTTCATGTTGTTTTCAGAATCTTCAACCAAAACCTTTACTCTTTTTTCAGCAGTGTCCAGAATTTTTTGACACTCCCTTGATATTTTGATTCCTTTTTCAAATAAAGACAAAGATTCTTCAAGGTCACATTGTCCTTTGTCAAGCTTTCCGACAATCTCTTCAAGTTGATTTAGTTTATCTTCAAGTTTCATAATAATACAACACCTCTATTTTCTCAATCATCCACTATACAATTTTTTATGCCGTCTGTCATTTTTAAAAGAAATCTGTCACCGGATTTCAAATCTGTTGATGTTCTGATAATATTTCCGTTTTTATCAAAAGGTATACTGTATCCTCTGGATAAGACAGATAAAGGACTCAAAGTGTCTAAATTTGCAACTAGTGCTGAATATCTGTTTTTGGATATTACAAAAACTTTTTCTATATTTTTATTTAGTTTTTCATCACACAGCAAAAACTTAGATTTTGTTTTAGTAATATACTCTGTTGGAGGAGCCGGATAAGTTTTATCTGCTCTTAATTTTAAAAACTCTAGTTTGTCGTTTATATTTTTAATTATGGTTTTTTCAAAATCACTTAATTTATCAAGAATGTTTTCAAAAGACGGAACTGCCAGCTCTGCTGCAGCAGAAGGTGTTGGAGCACGCAAATCTGAAACAAAGTCAGCGATTGTAAAATCGGTTTCATGACCTACTGCGGATATTATTGGAATATTTGAATTAAATATACAGTAGGCTACTACTTCTTCATTAAATGCCCATAAATCTTCTATCGAGCCACCTCCTCGTCCGACTATCAAAACATCAGCTGCATTATTTTTGTTAAACCATTCGATAGCTGAAACAATTGATGCGGCTGCTTGTTCTCCTTGCACAATAGTGGGAAATACTATTATCTCAGCAAGTGGAAAACGACGGGTTATAACATTTATAATATCTCTGACTGCAGCACCTGTTACTGCTGTACATACACCAACTCTAGTGGGGATTTTTGGAATTGGTTTTTTTGTTGTTTCATCAAATAACCCCTCAGCTTCAAGCCTAAGTTTTAGCTTCTCAAACTTTGCTTGCAAATCACCTGTTCCACTTTGAAGCATTTCTTCGATATACAATTGATAAGTTCCATTTGCTTCGTATACACCGATTCGCCCTCTGGCAATAATCAACATGCCGTCTTTTGGATTAAAATTTAATGTGGCAGCATATGATTTAAACATTACGGCTTTTATAACAGAGTTTTCGTCTTTTAGCGTGATATACAAATGACCTGATTGATGACGTTTGAAATTTGAAATTTCACCGTGAATCCAAAAATTATTCAAAACTCCGTTTGAATCGATTATTCTCTTTATATATGCATTTATCTGAGATACAGACACACTTCTGATTTCAGTGATTTCAATCACATCCTTTGCACTATATACTCTGTCAATGCAGCTATTCCACATGCATTATCAGATGACAACTCCGGTGTAGCAAAATAAAATTCATTATCAGTATTATCCGAAAGATACTTTCTTATGAATAAATTAGATGCTACTCCCCCAACAATCAGTATTCGTTTTATTTTGAAAAATGACGAGCAATATTCGATTGCATCTTTCAAGGTTTTGGATATTGCAATCTGTACACCAGATGCTATATCACACAGAGGTACATCTTTTGCATTATATCCTTGAGATTCAATGCCTGAAAAATTGAAATAACCTTCTTTTTGAGATATAGAAAACTTGCAAGGGTCAGTGCTGGTTTT
>JAZUOB010000217.1:0-4153 GCA_045604425.1 Clostridia bacterium | reverse complement strand
TCACAGAAGTGACAGCTTGTTTAGTATACCACAACTTAAAAAGTGTGTCAACAATTTTTTGTCATTTTTTCAACCTTTGAATGTTTTGTACAACCCACATCTGTTTTTTTGTAAATTCTGTTATGCAATTAGTTCAAGAGTTACAACTTGAATTGATTTTAAATTCCTTTTATGATAAAATTTTTTTGCTATCTTTTATATAAAGTGAGTTTTTATGTGTATGAATATTTATAATGAAAAATTCATGTATGATGCTATTAAGCAAGCAAAAAAAGCCGCACTTATAGGTGAAACTCCCGTAGGTGCTGTAATAGTTCATAACAACAAAATTATAGCAAGAGGATACAACAAGCGCGAAAAGAACAAATGTGTAATTGAGCATGCAGAAATAAATGCTATTCGCAAAGCATCAAAATACCTTGGGGGTTGGAGACTTCCTGAATGTGATTTGTATGTGACATTAGAGCCGTGCCCAATGTGTGCAAGTGCAATCATCCAATCGCGGATTAACAATTTATACTTTGGAGCTTATGACCCGAAAAACGGCTCTGCAGGTTCTAAAGTGGATTTGTTTAAAACAGATTTATTCTATTATAATGTAAACGTACATGGAGGCATTTTGGAAAATGAATGTTCTCATATTTTGACAGATTTCTTTAAAAACCTGAGAGCAAACAAAAAACAATTGAAAGGATTGAAATAAATGAGATTTTCTGACAAACAAAAAAAAGTAATATGTACAGCTATAGCAGTGGCTTTGATAATACCTGTTATTGCTGCAGCTGTGGCGATAGTAGCAGGCGTATGAGTAAACTGAAAAAAACTTTTATAATTTGCATTCTGCTGTTTTTTGCAGCAACAATCTCTGCTGCTGCTATAAACATATATGTGATTTCATTTTCTGAAAAACACATTTTTAAGAGTTTCGACAAAGACGCCAAATATGATTGTATACTTATACTGGGATGCGGAGTACGTGAAGATGGTACACCAAGCAACATGCTAAGCGACAGACTTCGCCGTGGCATAGAGTTATATAAGCTAGGTGCAGCTCCTAAAATTATAATGAGTGGCGACCATGGTCAGAAGGACTATGACGAAGTAAATGTCATGCGTCAGATTGCACTTGACAATAATGTACCGGCAGAAGACATTTTCATGGACCATGCAGGATTTTCTACATATGACAGTATGTACAGAGCCAAAGCTATATTTGAAGCAGACAACATTATAGTGGTAACACAAAAATACCATTTATACCGCGCTTTATATGATGCCTGGAAGTTGGGCATTGACGCTCAGGGCTTTGATTCTGACTATCATGTTTATGCAGGTCAAAAATACAGAGATATACGAGAGCTCGCCGCACGAGTGAAAGACTTTTTTGCATGCATTATAAAGCCAGAGCCGAAATATCTTGGTGATGTTATACCTGTAAGCGGCGACGGCACTGTGACTAACGACAAGAGGTTATGATATATGAAGAAATTATTCTATATGTTTTTAGTGCTTTTATTACCTACTACTGCTTCTGCTGCTGTGGGAGATATTGCGGGCAATGTGTACAGCACCGATATCAAAGCATACATAGACCAAATGGAAATACAAAGCTTTTATCTTGAAGGTAAAACTGCAATACCGGTAGAATCTTTAAGAAACTACGGTTTTGATGTGATTTATAATAATGATGCAAGAACTCTTTTGGTAAGCAGAAAAAGCATACCAAATAAAGCTCCAATCGTGGAACCGAATCCGTCAAACCTTCCTGTTGGCAGTGTTATATCTAATTATTATGATACCGATATAAAAACATATATGGACGGATATGAAATTCCATCCTACGCCTTAGACGGCTTTTCTATAATAGCAATAGAAGATTTAACTAAATACGACTATATGTATAAACCTTTAAAATATGATTGGCACAGCATGGACTATTCTATGCATCGGCCCTTCAACAAGCTTGGTTTTTATCATATATGGGATAACGATACAAGAACTATAAAGCTTGTAAGTCTTAGAGGCGGCTATGTATGGGAAACCAACCTTGGAAATTTCTACGCAAAAGATGCTTTTGTCTATCATATAAAAAAGGCAGGCTCAGACCGTTTTGCACTAAAAGCTTCAATTGGAGAAACAGAATATAATTGGTATCTTTTAAACACAGACACGGCAACTCACGGACTAAACATCAATCCGGTTGATGCTGACCATTTATATATAAATACAACACCACTTTTCTCTAATCCTACTTTCGAACAGTATGACCAGGGCTATTTTATGGAGTATGATATAATTGCTCCGGTCATGAGCAAGGAGATTATTATAAACGGTAATGAGTATTATGCCGAAAACATGTTTCTGCCCGTACAAAACTATTTATACGTGCGTGAAGACTTATTTCAAAAATTCTAATAAAGTATTGCAAATTGTTTTGAAATGATGTATACTATTATTTGAACTTATATACATAAGAAAGGATTGACATTATGTCCAGAAAACTATTCACATCAGAATCTGTCACCGAAGGACATCCTGATAAAATCTGCGACCAGATATCTGACGGTATACTAGATGAAATTTTAAAACTCGACCCTATGGCCAGAGTAGCTTGTGAAACTGCTTGTACCACAGGTCTTATCTCTATAATGGGTGAAATAACAAGCAATTGCAATGTTGATTTTCAGCAGATTGCAAGAGATGTTGTAGTGAATATTGGATACAACAGAGCAAAGTATGGTTTTGATGGCCATACATGTGCTGTACTGACTTCCATTCACGAACAATCACCTGATATTGCACAAGGTGTTAATGACGGTATAGAAAACAGAGAGCAAGGCGGCAGCAGCATCGACAATTCTACAGGTGCCGGTGACCAGGGCATGATGTTTGGATATGCATGTGACGAAACACCGGAGCTTATGCCACTGCCTATTTCTCTTGCTCACAAGCTTTCAAAAAGACTCACAGATGTTCGTAAATCCGGCATAATCGATTATCTTCGTCCTGACGGCAAATCACAGGTGACTGTAGAATATGAAAATGATGTTCCCAAGAGAATTGATACAGTGGTAGTATCATCACAGCATTCTGACAGTGTAGAGCTTGAGACGATAAGAAGCGATATCAAAAAGCACGTTATCGACCCTATTCTCCCCCCAGAGCTTGTAGATGAAAATACTAAGTTTTATATCAACCCTACAGGAAGATTTGTAATAGGCGGTCCTCATGGGGACTCCGGTCTTACCGGCAGAAAAATCATAGTGGACACATACGGCGGTTATGCACGTCATGGCGGTGGTGCTTTTTCAGGCAAGGACCCCACCAAAGTGGATCGTTCTGCTGCGTATGCTGCTCGCTGGGTGGCTAAAAACATCGTAGCTGCAGGTCTTGCAAAACGCTGTGAAATACAACTTGCATATGCAATAGGAGTGGCAACACCGGTTTCAATAATGGTGGATACCTTTGGCACCGGAATTGCTCCTGATGAAGTTATTGAAGAAGCAATCGGCAAAGTATTTGACCTTCGTCCTTATGCTATCATAAGAGATTTGGAGCTTAGAAAGCCTATTTACAAACAGCTTGCTGCATACGGCCACATTGGAAGAGAAGAACTTGGCGTTAAATGGGAAGAATGCAACAAGGTGGAAGAACTAAAAAAGTATATATACTAAATAATCCCCCGTCGCTATGCGGCGGGGTTATTTAAAAAGGAGAACTATCAATGGCAAAAAAAGTCCTTATAGGAATGTCCGGAGGAGTGGACAGTTCTGTCGCCGCATACCTATTAAAAAAAGACGGATATGATGTGACCGGTGCAACTATGATTCTCACCGATGATCAAAGTTCACTTGACACAATGAAAGCTGCAGAAATGGTTTGCAAACAACTGGATATACCGTTTATGGTGCTTGAATTCAAAGAATTATTTAAAAGCAAAGTAATGGATTATTTCTTTGAAGAATACAAATCCGGCCGTACTCCAAATCCTTGTATACAATGCAACAAACACTTAAAATTCGGCGCATTTTATGAGGAAGCTATAAAGCTTGGTTTTGATTATATAGCAACCGGTCATTATGCAAAAATAAAATTCAACCCTGATACAGCTTTATACCAGATGCACATATCAGAAGCTATGGGAAAGGACCAA
>JAZUOB010000216.1:0-3834 GCA_045604425.1 Clostridia bacterium | reverse complement strand
TGGCTACGATCCGACTTCACTGCGGAAAATATAAAAAGATCAGATATAAGGGAGTAGTCTGTGACCGATGCGGAGTAGAGGTTACAAAGGCTAAAGTGCGTCGTGAACGTATGGGTCATATCGAGCTAGCTACACCTGTTTCTCATATTTGGTATTTCAAGGGTGTTCCTTCTGCTATGGGACAAATGCTTGATTTGTCACCCAGACACCTTGAAAAAGTCCTTTACTTTGCAGCATATATTGTAATAGACAAGGGCGAAACTGATTTGATGCAAAATCAAGTTCTCTCTGAAAGCGAATACACAGCAGCTTGCGAAAAGTACGGTGATGCTTTCAAAGCAGGCATGGGTGCAGAAGCTATTTTGGAGCTTCTTAAGAAAATAGACCTTGAAAAGCTTGCAGGTGAACTGAAAGAAGAACTTGAAGGCCTTTCTGCAGGGCAGAAGAAGGCAAAAATCCTTAAAAGACTTGAAGTTGTAGAAGCGTTCAGAGTTTCAGGCAACAGACCTGAATGGATGATAATGACAGTTGTGCCTGTTATCCCACCTGAGCTTCGTCCAATGGTTCAGCTGGACGGCGGCAGATTTGCTACCAGTGACCTTAATGATTTGTACAGACGTGTTATCAACAGAAATAACCGTCTTAACAGACTTCTTGAGCTTGGTGCGCCTGATATTATTATCAGAAACGAAAAGCGTATGCTTCAGGAAGCAGTTGACGCTCTTATCAATAACGGTCGTCGTGGCAGAGTTATTACCGGCCCGGGCAACAGACCTTTGAAGTCACTTTCAGACTTGCTCAAAGGTAAGCAGGGACGTTTCCGTCAAAATCTTTTGGGTAAGCGTGTAGACTACTCAGGACGTTCTGTTATCGTAGTAGGCCCTGAGCTGAAGATTTATCAGTGTGGTCTGCCAAAAGAAATGGCTATAGAATTGTTTAAGCCGTTTGTAATGAAAGAACTTGTTGCCAGAAAATTGGCATTCAATATCAAGAGTTCAAAGCGTATGGTTGAACGTGGAACTCCTGAGGTTTGGGATGTGCTTGAAGATGTTATCAAAGAGCATCCGGTACTTCTAAACCGTGCTCCTACACTTCACAGATTAGGTATTCAGGCATTTGAGCCTGTGCTTGTTGAGGGTAGAGCATTGAAGCTTCATCCTCTTGTATGTACTGCATATAATGCGGACTTTGACGGTGACCAGATGGCTGTACACGTACCTCTTTCACCTGAAGCACAAGCAGAAGCAAGATTCTTGATGCTTTCAGCAAACAACCTTTTGAAGCCACAAGACGGTAATCCTGTTACAGTGCCGACTCAGGACATGATTCTGGGAAGTTATTACCTGACCATAGTTAAAGACGATGAGCCGGGAAAAGGAATGATATTTGCTGATGAAGACGAAGCTATTATGGCTTATCACAACAAAGAAGTTGGACTTCATTCACTGGTAAAGGTAAGAAAGACAGGTGTTCTTGACGGCGAGAAGTATACAAAGCTTGTTGAGACAACAATCGGAAGAGTGTTGTTCAATAATAATATTCCTCAGAACATTGGTTTTGTTGACAGAACAAATAGTGAGACTTTGCTTGACTATGAAATAGATTTCGTAGTAGGCAAAAAAGAACTTGGCAAGATTATTGATAAGTGTATTAGAGTCTGCGGTATAACACAGACAGCAAATATCCTTGACCTTATCAAATCGACAGGTTATAAATACTCAACACAGGGAGCAATCACTGTTGCTGTTTCGGATATTGAAGTTCCGGAAGAGAAAAAGTCTATTCTCGCAGATGCTGAAGAGAGAGTAGAAAAAATTATGAAGCAGTATAGACGTGGCTTCCTTACTGATGATGAAAGATATAAGGCTGTAATTGACATTTGGGCAAATGCATCAGGTAAGGTTACAAATGCCATGATGGATAATCTGGGCAAATTCAATCCTATCTTTATGATGGCTGATTCAGGTGCACGTGGTAGTGTCAACCAGATTAGACAGCTTGCAGCTATGCGTGGACTTATGGCGGATACTCAGGGTAGAACAGTGGAAATTCCTATTCCTGCAAACTTCCGTGAAGGTCTGAATGTACTGGAGTACTTTATTTCTTCACACGGGGCAAGAAAGGGTCTTACAGATACAGCCCTTCGTACAGCTGACTCCGGTTATCTTACACGTCGTCTTGTTGACGTATCACAAGACGTGGTTGTTCGTGAGATAGACTGTGGTACAGATAAGTACGAAGAAGTTACAGCTATTATGGACGGCAACGAAGTTATCGAGCCTTTTAAGGACCGTATTATCGGCAGAACTTCAAAGTTCGATATTATAAATCCTGCTACAGACGAATTGATTGTAAGAGCAGGAAACATTATATCTGATATTGATGCAGACAAGATTGTATCAGCAGGTATTGAAAAGGTTGCAATAAGAAGCGTACTCACATGTGATTGCCGCAAGGGTGTATGTGCTAAATGTTATGGTCGTGACCTTGCTACAGGTGAGCTTGTAAATGTAGGTGAAGCTGTAGGTATTATAGCAGCTCAGTCTATCGGTGAACCAGGTACACAGCTTACCATGCGTACCTTCCATGCCGGCGGTGTTGCATCAGGAAGCGATATCACACAAGGTCTTCCACGTATCGAAGAACTTTTTGAAGCACGTAAGCCTAAGGGTGTTGCAATTATCTCTGAGATTGCAGGTCGTGTGACTGTATCTGAATCAAAGAGAAAACGTGAGATTATTGTTTCAAACGATAATGACGGTGAATCAAAGACTTATGCTATTCCTTATTCAGCAAGCATTGTTGTCAAAGACGGCGATGTTATAGAAAAGGGTGCAGAGCTTACTATGGGTTCAATCAACCCCAATGATATACTCAGAATTCTTGGTCCTCATGATGTACAGGTATATATCACACGTGAAGTACAAAGAACTTATCGTATGCAGGGTGTTGATATCAATGACAAGCACGTTGAAGTAATCACACGTCAGATGCTTAGAAAAGTTCGTGTTGAGGACTCAGGTGATACTGATTTGCTTATGGGTTCTTTGGTGGATATTTTCGAATTGGAAGCTGCAAACAAAGAAGTAGACAAGATTTCCGATTATATCGAACAGAATGGCGGTCAGGCTCCTGAACCTGTAGTTGACGAATTCACAGGCGAAATCCTGAACCCTGATGAATATATTGCAGTTCCTGCTAAATTCCAGGGTAGACATGCCACATATTCACCTGTACTTTTGGGTATCACAAAGGCTTCACTTGCTACAGATTCATTTCTTTCAGCTGCTTCATTCCAGGAGACTACAAAGGTTCTCACAGATGCAGCTATCAAGGGTAAGGTTGATCCTCTTATCGGTATCAAAGAAAATGTTATCATCGGTAAGCTTATACCTGCCGGAACAGGAATGCCTTTGTATAAGGATATAAACATCAAAGTTGAAGGTCAGGTTATACCTAACGAACAGATTAAATAAACTGTATACAAGGGGTGTTGTGAAAGCAACACCCTTGTTGCAGCATGTGTATTGTAGAAAATAAGGAGTTTTTGTATATGACAGATAAAAAACAGTCATTTATGAAAAATGTCAGTGTCATATTGATAGCACAACTGTTGGTAAAGGTTTTTGGACTTGTATACCGTATGGTCATAACTAATATTCAGGGCTTTGGAGATGCGGGTAATGGCTTTTATACAGCAGGCTTTCAGGTGTACACTCTCTTGCTTGCCATATCATCTGTGGGTGTTCCCAATGCTATATCAAAAATGGTAGCAGAACGTACAGCTGTTAAGGATTATAAGGGAGCATTCAGGGTGTTCAAAACTGCTTTGGC
>JAZUOB010000215.1:0-1656 GCA_045604425.1 Clostridia bacterium | reverse complement strand
CGAAGCTTGACGGCACAGCCAAAGGCGGAATTGTGGTTGCGATTTCAAAAGAGTTAAAAATCCCTGTTAAGTTTGTGGGTGTAGGAGAACAGGTAGATGACCTGCAGGTGTTTGACCCGCCGTCATTTGCAAAAGCTTTATTTGATTAAAAGAAATGTTGAGGATTTCTTCGGAAATCCTCGATGATTATTAGAAAGGAGGCGGCTATGAAACCAAAACTCAGTGTTATATTTGACCTGATCACAAACCCTTTGATAAAGGATATACAGGTAGAAAAAATGAGTGTTTCCAAGCATAGAAGACGTGTTTGGCTTACATTCAAGGAAAAGCTTGATGATAATACCGCCAACCTTATTATAAGTGAGCTTAAAAGCATCTATCACTTGGACAAAGTGAAGATTGATTATATACAAGATGTTATCAAAGATCCGGAGCCTAGCATAGTGTACACGAAGGAGACTACTCTGCCTTTAGAAAAGAAGGATTCCAAAGTTTTGTCGGGAAGTCATATAATAATCAATGATTGTATTTTTGGAAGAGGTATAAGAGGTGAGCTTTCTGATATATCCTCTATTCATGAAAATTCAGGACAAGTAGTTATAAGAGGTCAGGTTTTTGGGGTAGAAATACGTGATATCACCAGCAAAAAGACCCAAAAACAGTACCATATTATCACCTTTGATATGACGGATTTTACTGACTCAATATCAGTTCAGCTTTTTGTAACCAAAACAGATGAGGATGAAGAGTATAAGAAAATAAAGTCAAATCTCAAAAAAGGCGTATTTGTTGTTGTCAGGGGCAAGGCTGAATATAATGACTATGCAAATGAGGTAGTAGTTTCGGCAAACTCATTGGCAGTCTGTGATGATTTTAGAGAGGTCCGCACTGACAACAGCCCTAAAAAACGAGTTGAGCTGCATATGCATACCCAGATGTCTGCAATGGATGCAGTGTCATCCGCAGGTGACCTTATTAAGCGAGCTATAAGTTGGGGTCATAGCGCTGTAGCGATTACTGACCATGGAGTTGTTCAGTCGTACCCTGACGGCATGAAAGCTTCTAAAAATAATGAGCTTATAAAAGTGATTTATGGTATAGAGGGTTATCTTGTAGATGATAGCTCAAAAATTATTACAGATACAAGCAGAGTGGACAAAAACAGTACCTTTGTGGTATTTGATATAGAGACTACAGGCCTTTATAAAAAAAGAGACGGTATTACAGAAATTGGTGCAGTAAAGATAAAAGGTGGAGCTGTAGAAGACACGTTTTCTACTTTTGTTAATCCCCAAATGCACATACCTGAAAATATCACTGAGCTTACAGGTATTTCAGATGAAACGGTTGAGGGTGCTCCTACAATAGAAAAGATACTTCCTGAATTTCTTGCATTTTGTGAGGGAGCAGTACTTGTGGCACAAAATGCAAAGTTTGATACAGGCTTTATAAAGCATTTTTCAGAGAAACTGAATTTAGAGTACAACTATCCTCATATGGACACAATGGTGCTTGCAAGATGTATGCATCCCCAGCTTTCAAATCACAGGCTTGATACTTTGTCAAAGCATTATAATGTTGTTTTGAAAAATCACCACAGAGCCGTTGACGATGCAAGGGCCACAGCTGATATTTTCCTGAAAATGATGGACGAGC
>JAZUOB010000214.1:0-1672 GCA_045604425.1 Clostridia bacterium | reverse complement strand
ATTGAGTATATAAGAGGAATAAATTCCGACGGTGCGGTCAACAGATTGGTTGAAAGAGGTCTTGTAGAAGAGAGAGGCAGACTTAATGCTCCCGGAAGACCTATTTTATATGGCACAACAGTTGACTTTTTAAGATGTTTCGGACTTAATAATCTTAGTGAGCTTCCTTATGTGGACCTTGAAAAAGTGACTGAGGGAGTAGATGATGTCACGCCGGGAGAAATACTGCCGGAAGGACAGATGTCTTTTGATATGGACGAAAAATAATCAGCTCTTGTGGCGTGTGCGTGAAAGGACGGTGGGTGTTTGATATTGTGGATTTTGATTTTGATTGCATTGGTGCTTTTTCTACTTTTGCTTCCTGTCAATATTATAGCCCGCTGGGATGAAGAAATGGAGTTTTTTATAAAAATCTGGTTCTTCAAAATAAATCCGAAGTCCAAGGGTTCAAAAAATGGAAAAAAAAAGAAAAAAAAGTCTTCCGGATTAGCAGGTAAAATCATTCATCAGGGAGAAGATATAAAAGAATTTGCAAAATATGTTTCCCAAAGATGTATCAAAATCAGCGAGCTGAATCTTAAGATTGATTTTGGCACAAATGATGCAGCCTGTACTGGAATGATTACCGGGGCACTAAACACAGTTTGTTATACTGTCATGTCAACTGTGCATCATCTTACATTGGTAAAGCGTTGGTCTATACAGATAAACCCTGATTTTGAAAAAGAATTATTTGATATAGATTTTGTATGTATAGCTACAACGAAGCTTTGGCATATTATAGGCATGGGAATGAAAGGTTATAAACTATATAAAATACTAAAATAAAAATAGTCGGAGGGACTTCATATGAATAATTCAATACAAGATTTGATGGATTCTGCCATGGGCAATATAAAATCAATGGTTGATGTTGACACTGTTGTTGGTGATGCGGTGGATTGCGGAAATGGAACTATTGTCATACCGGTTTCTAATGTATCATTTGGTTTTGGAGCAGGCGGCAGTGATTTTGCCCCAAAATCAGGGTCTCAAGTTTCTGAAAAGATGTTTGGAGGAGGCTGTGGCGGCGGTGCTACTGTGAAGCCTGCAGGATTTCTTGTGGTGTCTAACGGAAATGTCCGCTATTTGCCGGTTTCGGGCGGAGCCTCTGCACTTGACAAGATTGTAGATTTGATGCCTGACATGATTGATAAAGTAAATAAAGCAATCTGTGGCATGAAGGACAAGAATAAAAATAAGCAAAACAAAGTTGATATTATAGACTAAGAGGTTGATGTATGCACTATAATGAACGCGATAAAATTCTTATGAAGGTGCAAAAACCCACCAGATACACCGGTGGGGAACTTAATGCTTGCATAAAAGATCCGAAAAATGTGCAAATCCGTTTTGGATTTTGTTTTCCGGATCTTTATGAGATAGCTATGTCACATTTGGGCATAAAAATTTTGTACCATGTACTTAATCAGCGACAAGATACATATTGTGAGAGAGTGTTTGCTCCATGGACTGATATGGAGGAGCACATGAGAAACAGAGGCATGAAGCTTTTTGCACTGGAATCAGGAGATGAAGTGTCAGATTTTGATTTTCTTGGATTTACACTTCAGTACGAGCTTTCATACTCAAATATTGTGAATATGCTTGACCTTGCTGGTGTTCCTCTGTA
>JAZUOB010000213.1:0-2265 GCA_045604425.1 Clostridia bacterium | reverse complement strand
CATCCGAAATGAAATTAAATACATCTTTAACTATTACCGCTGTCGGTGATTGTACTTTAGCAACGGATGTAAATTATTCAGGTTATGGAAGCTTCGTTAATGAAGTTTCTAATCAAAATAAAAACTTCGATTATTTCTTGAAAAATGTTAAACAGTATTTTGAAGATGACGACTTGACTATAGTTAACTTCGAAGGTACTTTATCTAAAAATGGTAGTCGAGCAGAAAAACAATTTTCATTCAGAGGTGACCCTGAGTATGTGAATATCCTCACCTCCTCCTCAGTAGAAGCTGCAAATCTTGCAAATAATCATACTAAGGATTATGGTCTTGAGGCTTTAGCTGATACTAAATCTATACTTAGTCAAAACAACATTGCTAATTTTGAAGGAACAGATGTTGTTATATATAAGGTTAAAGATGTTTCTATTGGCTTAATAGGAATAAATGCCTTAAACGATGTGCATCGTGGCTACTTTGATGATGCACTTGAGGCTGTTAAATCAAGCTCGCCTGATTTGATTATTGTATCGTTTCACTGGGGTCAGGAAAGCAGCAAAGTCCCAAATGATATGCAAAAGACATTAGCACACAAAGCAATCGATAACGGTGCTGACCTGGTTATAGGTCATCATCCCCATGTGCTGCAGGGCATCGAAAAATACAATGGAAAATACATATTATATAGCCTAGGAAATTTCTGCTTTGGCGGTAATAAAAATCCGTCAGATAAGGACACAATGATTTTTAAACAAACTTTCACATTTGTAGACGGACAGTTGCAGCTTGATGATAATTACAGCATTATTCCCTGTTCTATTTCTTCTACATCTTCAAGAAATAATTATCAACCAACTGCGCTTGTCGGCGCTGAATATGAAAGAGTAAAAAATAAAATAATTGATAGAACCAAAAGTATATCAGACCTTGATTTAAAATTTTAACCAAAAAATAGCATCACATAGTGATGCTATTTTTTGGTTAAATATTCCAAAACAGTATTTATTATCAAATCACAAGCAACGGGTATTGAGTCGTGGTTGATTATAAATTTCGAACTGTGAAGCGGGTATCGCTCGCCATCTCCTCCTACTCCAAATCTAAAGTATGACGATGGTACCTTTTCTGCAAAATATGCAAAATCATCACCTGTCATAGAGCCTTTAGAAAGTTCGGTTATGTTTTTTATACCCGAAGTCTTTTTAGCTGCATTGACAAGTATATTATTGATATCTTGTGAGTTGATTGTAGGCGGATATAACTCATTATAAATAAATTCATAAGCACCATTATATTTTTCAGTGATGCACTTTGCTATATCCTCAAGTTTTGCTTTTAGCATGCTTCTTGTATCACAATCAAAAGTCCTTACAGTGCCTGTTATTTCAGCAGTGTCAGGAATAATATTATTAAAAGAACCGCTTTCACAAGTACAAACCGTTGTTACAAAATTTTTGTCTTTGAAATACTTTGTTTTAATATTTGAATATTCATTTATTATTTCTGCGATAATTGTCAAAGGATTGGTACATTTTTCAGGCTCGGCTGCATGACCTCCCTTCCCTTTCACAATCAACTTATAATCATCAGGAGATGCAGTAATTCCGCCGTTTTTGTATAAAAGTGTACATGAATCTTCAAGAGGATCTACATGCATCGCTATAGCTGCTGTAATTTTATCAAGCGCTCCTTCTTTTATCATAGGTTCTGCCCCACCAACACCTTCTTCACCAGGTTGGAACAGAACTCTTACAGTGCCTGAAAACTTGTCTGTGTTTTCGCAAAGGTATTTTGCTACATAAAGTAGCGTTGTAGTGTGCATATCGTGGCCGCAAGCATGCATTTTGCCTATATTTTTTGACTTGAAAGAAACAGAGCTGTCTTCCATAATCGGCAACGCGTCAATGTCTGCTCGAATAAGAATAGCTTTTTCGCTATTCTTATCACCTGAAATATCAGCATATACACCGGTCTTAGCACACGTTATGGGTTTAAGGTCTAAATTTTTGAGAAAATTTATTATGAAATCATGTGTTTCAAATTCTTCAAATGCAAGCTCCGGTATAGTATGAAGAAATTGATATGTTTTCTTTATTTCGTCTGTATCTTTTATATAATTCATTTTTTGCTCCTGAAATTAGTTTATCATATTCAAAATGATGTTTCTTTAACCACTTCTCTGTTTCATTGTATGCCTTCTCATAATTTGTACCAGGAATGCCATCAAAGCCTCTGTTTGTTATCAAAAGAACTTTATGATTATTT
>JAZUOB010000212.1:0-1785 GCA_045604425.1 Clostridia bacterium | reverse complement strand
CTTTTTGCATTTTTCTCTTTCTGTAATTGTCGTAGCTATCTTTTGAACGGGTTGTTTTTCTGGATGCTACCGCTGTATTGCTTCTGTTAGAGCTTCCCGAATAAGAAGACCTTTGTGATGATTTTCCGGAAGATGAGGATTTGACAACACTTCCGCATCTATCACAATATCGAGCTTTTTCTGACAATCGTTTTCCGCAGTTTTTACAATTCATTACTCTTCACCATCCCCTTCCACCGGTATTGCTCCTCTTCTGAGCATTGAACCTGCAACTACAGGTTTGTCTGCTTTCATTTTAACAGTCATCGCAGCATGAGGCGCAACTGTGATGATTTCATCTTTTTCGTTTCTCATCTCACCAACAATTTGACTGAAATATGGTTTGTTTGGTGATATAATCTCAATCTCTTCGCCTTTGAAAAATCTGTTTCTTTGGGAAACTGTCATTATACCTGTGGCTTCATCGTAATCTGTGACAATGCCTATAAGGTCATAATGTCTTATATATGAATTAGAACCATAAACCTGAGCCTTGCCCTCAGGTCTGCCAAAATAAAAGCCTGTTATATACGGTCTGTGGCTTACTTTCATAAGCTCATGAAGTTCTTTGCCGTCAAACTTATAATTTTCGGGGTCGTCAAAGTATTTATCTATTTCACGACGATACGCTCCCACCACAGTGGCTACATAATATTCAGTTTTTACACGACCCTCAAGCTTAAGGCTGGTAATACCGCTTTGTACGATTTCGGGAATATATTCAATCATACAAAGGTCCTTTGAATTGAATATAAATGTACCTCTCTCATTTTCAAAAACATCAAAATACTCACCCGGGCGTGTCTGTTCGACCAAGGAATAATTCCACCTGCATGGATGTGCACAGGCACCTTTGTTTGAATCTCTTCCTGTCATATAGTTAGAAAGAAGGCATCTTCCTGAATAGGATATACACATAGCACCGTGAACAAAAGCTTCAATCTCCAAGTCAGGATTTTTCTCACGGATTTTTTTTATTTCTTCAAAAGACATTTCACGTGCAACAACAACTCTGTCTGCTCCCATTCTCTTCCAGAATGCCGCAGAGCCAAAGTTTACATTATTTGCCTGTGTACTGATGTGTATTGGAATATGAGGGCATTTTGTTTTTACCAAATCAAACATACCCGGGTCAGACACCAATAATCCGTCAAATCCCATAGGGCTGATTTCGTCAAGATACTCTGAAAACTCTTCCAAGTCCTTGTTGTGCGGCAAAATATTGGCAGTAAGATAAACTTTCTTGCCTCTGTCATGAGCATATGAAAGACCTTCTTTAAGTTCATCCAGTGTGAAGTTTTCTGCTGCTACTCTCAAAGAAAAGGCTTCTCCGCCTACATATACGGCATCTGCACCGTAATCAATGGCTATCTTTAGTTTTGAAAGACTCCCGCCAGGAGCCAATAGTTCCGGTTTTTGCATAGTTTTCTCCTAAAACTTTTTCACTGAAAATGTAAGTCCGTCACCAATGGTAAGTATTGATGTTTCAATATCCTCACGACCGGTGAGCTCTTCAATAAATTTCTTCAAACGTTTTACTATCGTTATTTTTCTTTTTATAACAAGGTCTTCGTGTGCTACCATTCCTTTATAAAGAATATTATCACACAACAAAACTCCGTTCTTTTTTAATAACCTCAAACAATCATCAAGCATATTTATATAGTGTGCCTTTGGCCCGTCCAGGAATATCATATCAAAATACTCATCTGTATCCATATACGGAATATACTCTCTGGCATCTGC
>JAZUOB010000211.1:0-4502 GCA_045604425.1 Clostridia bacterium | reverse complement strand
CAGATCAATCAGATGGAAGAAGAAGGAACTTTTGAACGTCTTCCTAAGAAAGAAGTTACAAAGCTTAACGGCGAAAGAGAAAAGCTTGAAAAGTATCTTGGCGGTATCAAGAACATGAAGAAGCTTCCGGGCGCATTGTTTGTTGTAGACCCAAGAAAAGAAAAGATTGCTATTGCAGAAGCTAAGAAGCTGGGTATTCCCGTTGTAGCAATAGTTGATACAAACTGTGACCCTGACGAAGTTGATTACGTAATCCCCGGCAACGACGATGCAATCCGCGCAGTTAAGCTTATCGCTTCAACAATCGCAAATGCTATCATCGAAGGCAGACAGGGTGAAGATGCGCTTGCTGCACAGGTTGCAGAAGTAGAAGAGGCAGAAGCCGTAGCTTCAGAAGAAGAATAATATTACGGGAGGAACTGAATATGGCATTCACAGCACAAGATGTTAAAGAACTCAGAGAGTTTACAGGCTGCGGTATGATGGTCTGTAAGGAGGCTCTTACAGGAGCAGATGGCGTCAAGGAAAATGCTATCGACCTTCTTAGAGAAAAGGGTCTTGCTACAGCTGCTAAGAAATCAGGCAGAATTGCTGCAGAAGGTATTGTTAAAGCATATATCACAGACGATAAAAAGGTTGGTGTACTGGTTGAGGTTAACTCAGAGACTGACTTTGTTGCCAAGAACGATGAGTTCCAGGCATTCGTTGCAAAAGTAGCAGAGATTATAGCAAAGGATGCACCAAGCGACGTAGAAGCTCTTAAGGAAATCAAGTTCAATGACGAGCACAATGTTGGCGAAGCTTTGACAGCTCTTATTGCTAAAATTGGTGAAAACATGAACATCAGAAGATTTGAAAGAATCGAAGGCAATGTTTGCTCATATGTTCATGGCGAAGGCAGAATCGGTGTTCTTGTACAGGCTGAGGGCAGCCTTGAAGATGCAGAAGCATACGAAGCTGCAAGAGATGTAGCTATGCAGGTTGCAGCTATCAATCCTTTGTATCTTTCAAAGGACACAGTACCTGAAGCTGATGTAGAAAAAGAAAAGCACATTATTATAGCACAAATCAAAGAAGATCCAAAGAATGCAAATAAGCCTGACAATATCATCGAAAAGATGGTAGGCGGCAAGATCAATAAGTTCTATGAGCAGAACTGCTTGCTCCAGCAGGAATTTGTAAAGAATGGTGATTTCAAAGTAGAAGCATACCTTAGCTCAAAGGGTGTTAAGCTTGTTAATTATGTCAGACTCGAAAAGGGTGAAGGCATCGAAAAGAAGCAGGAGAACTTTGCTGACGAAGTTGCAAGCATGATAAAATAATTGTAAACTTCTAGAACAAACAGGGAACACTAAAATCAATAAATTTTGTGTGTTCCCTTTTTTCAAACAAAAATGCTTGGGGAGGTTTTTCGCATGGATACAAAGTTTAAAAGAGTACTTATCAAAATCAGTGGCGAAGCTTTGGCAGGAGAAAAAGGTATAGGTCTTGATGAAGCCACATTGGTTTCTATTTCAAACAGTGTCAAGGCTGTATATGATTTAGGCGTAGAGATATGCGTTGTAGTTGGAGGCGGCAATATCTGGAGAGGCAGAAGCGGTGAGAACATGGACAGAACAAGAGCCGACCATATGGGAATGTTGGCTACAGCTATAAATGCTCTTGCTCTTTGTTCATCCTTTGAAAACGCAGGTATGCCCACAAGAGTGCAGACAAGTATTGAGATGCGCCAGATAGCAGAGCCTTATATAAGAGGCAGAGCTGTCAGACATCTTGAAAAAGGCAGAGTTGTTATTTTCGGCTGCGGCACAGGAAACCCATTTATGTCCACAGACACAACAGCAGCACTTCGTGCAGTTGAAATGGAAGCGGACGTTATCCTGCTTGCAAAGAAAGTTGATGCGGTATATGACTCTGACCCCAAAACAAACCCCAATGCCAAAAAGTTTGATACACTTTCATACACAGACATTCTCAGCATGAATTTGGGTGTTATGGACTCAACTGCGGCATCAATGTGCCGTGACAACAACATGCCGATTTTGGTATTCGGTCTTGATCATCCGGAGAATATTATGAAAGCTGTCAAAGGCGAGAAAATCGGTACATTTGTATCAAATGATTGTGAAAAGATATAGAAAGGAAAGTGAAAATTATGGCAAATTATCCTGAAATCGAAGCAAAAATGGAAAAGAGAATAGCAGGCTATGAAGGAGAGCTCAAGACTATCAGAGCCGGCAGAGCAAATGCTTCAGTGCTTGACAAAATTAGCATTGATTATTATGGCTCAAAGACTCCTGTTGCACAAATCGGTTCAATCTCATCACCTGACCCCAGAAGCTTGGTTATTCAGCCATGGGATGCAACAGCACTTAAAGAGATTGAAAAAGCTATACAGGTATCAGACCTTGGTATCACTCCGCAAAATGACGGCAAGGTTATAAGACTTTCATTCCCACCTCTTACAGAGGAAAGAAGAAAGGAGCTTAACAAGCTTGTAAAGAAATATACAGAAGAAGTTAAGGTCCAGATTAGAAACGCTCGTCGTGACGGTATTGAAGATGTAAAGGCACAGAAGAAAAACGGCGAAATCACAGAAGACGATGTAAAAGCAGCTGAAAAAGACATACAGAAGCTTACAGATAAATATATTGCAATAATAGACGATATTGCAGCAAAAAAAGAAAAAGAGATTATGGAAATCTAAGAATAGCCTAATTAGGTGTGTATTCTTTAGTCAAACAAACAGGATACAGTGCACCGAGTACTCGTATCCTTTGTTTTGTTCAGGAGGTTTTTCGGTATGTGGTTTTCAAGACCAAAGCAAAAAACGCATATAGATTATGATGCACTTCCAAAGCATATAGGTATAATTCTGGACGGCAACGGAAGGTGGGCTTCAAAACGCGGACTCCCTCGTTCTGCCGGACACTCTGCCGGTGCGGACACTCTCAAAAAGATAGTTACCGAGTGCAACAAAATGGGAGTTGGGTACATAACGGTATATGCCTTTTCTACTGAGAACTGGTCAAGACCAAAAGAAGAAGTAGATTTTTTGATGAACCTGCTTTTGAACTATCTGAAAAATGCAGAGAAAACTCTTTCGGGAGAAAATGTGGTCATTCGTGCCATAGGCTCAAGAAAAGAGCTTTCAAAGGAAATACAAGAGCAGATTATAAAGACCGAAAAATTTACGGAGAATAATACAGGTATAGTCATGAATATTGCCCTCAATTACGGAGGCAGAGAAGAGATTATAAACGGTGTCAGGAATGTGTGCATGGATGTGCTGGAGGGGAAAGTATCTCTTGACAGCATTGATGAACAAAAGTTTTCAGACTATTTGTACACAAAAGGTCAGCCTGATATAGATCTCTTAATCCGTACCAGCGGTGAGCAAAGACTCAGTAATTTCCTTTTGTGGCAGAACAGCTATGCAGAGATGTGGTTTTCTAAAAAGCTGTGGCCTGATTTTAGAACAAAAGATTTGCATGAAGCAATAATTGATTTTCAAAGCCGTTCAAGACGTTTTGGCGGTATAAAGAACAAATAGAAAAAGGATGAAATAATATGGCTAAACGACTAATTACATCTGCAATCGGACTGGTGATATTTTTCGCAGTTCTTTTTGCCGGAGAAACGGCATTTACAGTGGCAGTATTTGTTGTTACACTTGGCATGTTGGTAGAGCTGTACACAAACCTGAAATCAAACCTTACAATCAATCTTACAGGTCTTGAATGTTCTATAATACTTCTACTAAGTATGATTATAGACAGCTTTTCGATGGAGCTTGCTATAATTATTTCAATAGGTATATATCTTTTTGTTATGGTTAATCAGCATACCAAGATTCATTTTAAAGATATCATCACTCATGGATTTCTCACGTTCTTCATCACTATATTTTTTGGTACAATGATTAGAGTTTGCTCCCAGTTTGGAATATACTCTGTGCTTTTGGTATTTGTATGTGCCTGGATGACTGATTCGGGTGCATATTTCACCGGAAGAGCAATAGGCAAGACAAAGCTCATTCCAAAAGTAAGCCCCAAAAAGACAGTAGAAGGTGCAGTTGGTGGAGTGATTACAGCAGTTGTGTTCTGCTGGCTGTATATGTTTATCCTGAATAAGATTCCTGCCATAAAAGCTGAAGGTGTTCTTAATTATTTCAGTATCACCATAATCGCACTTTTGACCTCTGTAATGTCACAGCTTGGTGACCTTGTAGCATCGTCGATAAAGCGTGATTTAAATATCAAGGATTTCGGAAATCTTTTGCCCGGACATGGTGGGATAATTGATAGATTTGACAGTGTGATATATATTACTCCGTTTGTGTACTATGTGTTGGTTTTACTTGCGGCTTGATTATATTTTAGATATATTATGAAATGGTATTATATAGATAGAATATATACAAAAAAGTACCGAAGCGATTGCTTCGGTACTTTTCATTTATTTAATAAGTGACTCACCTGACATCTCTGCCGGTTTTTCAA
>JAZUOB010000210.1:0-3223 GCA_045604425.1 Clostridia bacterium | reverse complement strand
ACTCTTTTGTTGGCGGCTTTAGCAATACTCTTGTCAGCAATAGTCTTTTTGACACCTATATTTGACATACAAAACATAAAATTTAATGGTAATGAACGTGTAAGCGCCGAAGCTATTACAGCGCAGCTGCCAAACCTTTTGGGAGAAAATATTTTCAATGTCAGCGAAGACGATGTTTCATCTTATCTAAATTCTATAGCTTATGTAGAAAGTGTTCAGCTTGAGAAAAGCTATTTTCCGGCAGAGATTACTTTGAATATCCAAGAAAAGATACCTTGCGGCGCAATTCGGACAAGCAATGGTTATGCCATTATAGACGATCAGTGCAAGGTAATGGAGCAAATAGGCGAGAAGCCTGACAATGTGCCGGAGCTTAAATACTATCATGATTCATTCGGCGATTTTTCAAAAGACAAAGAAGCCGTACGGGAGCTTAAAAACTTTTTTGATATTGCATGGACAATAGATATTCAAGAGGGCATCACACGTATAAATCTCTTGGAATACAATGAAATAGTATTCCAGTATGACGGCAAGATAGATGTAATATGCGGCTCAGGTATTGAAATGGACCAGAAGCTTAGACTTTTTAAGGCGGCAGTGAATAATGCAAGCTTTACAGCAAATGCTCACGGTACAATAGACTTGTCTACTCCCGGCAAAGCTATGTATAATCCGGACGTGAATCCTGATTTAAATTCTGACCCTGAAAATGAGCAGGATACATCAGAAAATAAAAAGGATAAAGCCAATAAAGATGCTAAAGACGAGGAATAAAGCTTAAAATATATCATAACATATAGATTACAAAAAAATATTTGGTTATTTTGTTAGAACTTTTAAAAAAACTATTGAATATATTTGAAAAAAATAGTAGAATGAAGTGTAGATTTATAATAGGACAAATATCACGAAGGAGGATAATGTCATGCCTATAGATATGGTAGAGAATAATAAATTGATAGAAGGTGCAAGAATTAAGGTCATTGGTGTTGGCGGTGGCGGCAACAATGCTGTAGACAGAATGATCGAAGCAGGAGTTACAAAGGCTGAGTTCATCTGCGTAAATACAGACTCACATCAGCTTGGTAATGTTAAAGCTCCTACAGTTTTGCAAATAGGTGGCAAGCTCACAGGAGGTCTTGGTGCCGGAGCTAAGCCTGAAATCGGCAGACAAGCAGCTGAAGAGACAAAAGAAGAAATCAAGAATTTGCTTAGCGATACAGAAATGGTATTTATTACAGCAGGTATGGGCGGCGGCACAGGTACAGGAGCTGCTCCTATCATCGCTGAAATATCTAAGAGCCTTGGAATACTTACAGTTGCAGTTGTTACAAAGCCTTTCTTCTTCGAAGGTCCTCAGAGAATGAAGAATGCAGAAGAAGGACTCAAGCAGCTTGCTGATAAAGTAGATGCTTTGGTTACAATCCCTAATGACAGACTTTTCAAGATTGCAGACAAGAAAGCTACTATCGAAGATTCTTTCAAGCTTGCAGACGAAGTGCTCCGTCAGGGTGTACAAGGTATAATCGAAGTAATCACACAGCTTGGTATCATGAACTGTGACTTTGCTGATGTTCGTACAATCATGAAGGATTCCGGTGTTGCTCATATGGGTATCGGTATCGGCAAGGGCGAAAATGCAGCTCAGGACGCAGTGAGAAATGCAATAGAAAGTCCGCTTTTGGATACAAACATCCAGGGCGCATCCAATGTATTGCTTAATGTTACAGGTGGCACAGAGTTCTCACTTGTTGACATGGGTGAAGTTTCAAAAATTGTTCAGGAGCAGGTATCACAAGATGCAAATATTATCCTTGGTACTGCTGTTGACGAAGAGATGAAAGACGAAATCAAGGTTACACTTATTGTTACAGGTCTCAGCGCAGCTCCCAGAAGTGAGGGTCATGCAAGACGCGAATTTTCAGAACTTTCCAGACCTAGCTCATTCATCGGCGACAATGATGTTTTCTCCAGAAAACTTAAGCCCGGTATGGAAAGCATAAATGTTCCGTCTTTCTTCAAACCAAAGAACTAATTACAAAAGAATAAAGGGGTCTGTAAAAAACTGTTTTTTTACAGACCTTTTTATCTTTTAGGGAATTGCTACTTTTTTGTTGCAATTTTCTGAATTACAAAAAAGTCTGCTTATGGAAGTGAGCTATGCGAACGACAGTTGCGATAGTGACTTTTTTACATTCTCAAATATTTGTAGAGGTAATATATATGTATGGTTTAGTTTTAGAAGGCGGCGGCACAAAGGGTGCGTACCACATAGGTGCATATAAGGCTTTACTTGAATTGGGCATAGAGATAGATTGTATTGTAGGCTCGTCAATCGGCGCTATAAACGGTGCCCTGTTTGCTCAGGGGGATTGGGAGCTTGCAGATAAAATATGGGATGGTATAAGCCCCGGTGATGTTATATCTTTGTCCTCTCACAAAGACGAGGAAGGGAATCTCTTGGATTTTAGACATATCCAGACCCTCATAAAAGAAATGCAAAGCAAAAACGGTTTAACATTAGCACCTTTTGAAAAGATGTTAAGAGGGACTATCAATGAGCAAAAGCTTAGAAATTCAGGTATAGATTTCGGGCTTGCGGCTTTTGATGTTAAGGGCATAAAAGAACAACAATTCTTTCTTGGTGATATCCCGGAGGGTGAAGTTGTGGATTATTTGATTGCCAGCGCTTCGCTTCCGGTTTTTCAACCAAAAAAAATAGGCAACTCTATCTATATGGACGGTGGTCTTACAAATAATCTTCCTGTAGATATGCTTATAAAAAGAGGCTACACAGATATAATCTGTATTGAAGTCAAAGGAATTGGCTTTTCTAAGAAAATAAACGGTGCAGGCTGCAATATAATATCAGTAAAAAGCGGCAACGGTTCAGTGGGCACTTTGGATTTTTCAAAAGTTTCAATTACACAGGCCAAGTTTCTGGGGTATTGTGACACTTTGCGCACTCTGGGAGTTTTATCAGGAGACAAATACTATTTTTTTAGCAGTGATTGGTATTCGTCAAAAAAGAAATATGGTGAAAAGTTGCTAACAGAGCTAGAAAGTGCAGCATCTATTTTTGGTATAGATAGATTTAGAATATATACTGTAGAAAAGCTTGCTGAATTGGTGGTGTTGGAGTTTTATAAGACACCGGAGTATAGTATTATGACCGTAATCAAAAAGACAGATCGGGAAAAGACAGCAGCTCTTGCCAGAG
>JAZUOB010000209.1:0-2213 GCA_045604425.1 Clostridia bacterium | reverse complement strand
AAAGCCATACATATGTATGGCTTTTTTTTATAAATCTGCTAAAACTACAGTTTTTTGTTCCAAACTTTTCTTTACATCTATCAGTCTTTGATTAGAGCTTCCGCGAAATAAAAGATCATAGCTTTTCTTTTCTTGAACAAAGGGGCCGTCAACCAGAATATCAATCCTCTCAAGAAGCCGTTTCCATTGGTTTTCTTCGTTTGCACCATTTATCAAATCTTCGAACAAATATCCTGTATAACACACAACGTGCATAGATAATTTATCTGCCAAAGCGATAAGTTCTTGAGCTTTTGAAAACGGTTCACCGCCTGAAAATGTCACGCCGTCAAGTAAAGGATTAGCCTTGATTTCCTCAGCCAATTGGTCGATATCCTTTAGATACCCCCCATTATAGTCATGGGACAATGGATTGTGACATCCGACGCATCTATGTGGACACCCTTGAACAAATACAGCATATCTTATTCCCGGTCCATCAACAATAGAATCATTAGCAGTTCCAAATAAACGTATATCCATTTGACTAATCAAACTCCGTGTTTTACTCTGTCGCGCTCTTCTGCTCTTTTACCGTCATTAAATCTATCCAGCGTTCCTACAAGATAACCTGTAACTCTGCGTATTCTCTGGAACTTTGGTTTGCCGTCATCTTCTGTTCTTCCACACACAGGGCAAGTGTCGCCAATAATACCGGTAAATCCGCAAACAGGGTCTCTGTCAACCGGGTGATTTACACTTCCGTATCCAATGCCTGCATCATGCATAGCACGAATAACTTTTTCAAAAGCATTCAAGTTCTTTGCAGGGTCGCCGTCAAGCTCTATATATGAAATATGTCCTGCATTTGTAAGCTCATGATATGGAGCTTCTTTCTTAATCTTGTCAAATGCACTGATGTTATAATGAACAGGAACGTGGAATGAATTTGTATAATAATCTCTGTCAGTCACACCGGCAATCTCACCAAAACGCTTCTTGTCCATTCTTACAAATCTACCGGATAAGCCTTCTGCAGGAGTTGCAATAAGACCGAAATTAAGTCCGGTTTTTTCACACATTTCATCCATTCTCTTTCTCATGTGCGAGATAATGTCAAGACCAAGATTCTGTGCCTGTTCTGACTGACCGTGATGCTGACCTATGAGAGCGTACAAAGCTTCAGCAAGTCCTATCCAACCTACAGACAAAGTACCGTGCTTAAGCACTTCTTCCAAAGTATCTTCGGGCCCGAGCTTTTCAGAATCAAGCCATACACCATTACCCATAAGGAACGCATAGTTCTTAACTTTTTTTGCACACTGTATTCTGAATCTGTCTAAAAGCTGATCACAAACAAGGTCAATCTTTCTGTCAAGTTCTTCAAAGAACCATTCAATATCACCTTTTGCACGAATTGCTATTCTTGGAAGATTTATTGATGTAAAGCTGAGATTACCTCTGCGATTACATATCTCTCTGTCTTTGTCATAGACATTTGCAATTACACGAGTTCTGCATCCCATATACGCAATTTCTGTTTCAGGTGTACCTTTATAATACTTAAGGTTGAACGGTGCATCAACAAATGAGAAGTTAGGGAAAAGACGTTTTGCACTTACTCTGCATGCCAGCTTAAACAAATCATAGTTGGGGTCACCCTCGTTGTAACTAACACCGTCTTTTACTCTGAATATCTGAATCGGGAAAATAGGTGTTTCACCATTACCAAGACCTGCTTCATTAGCAAGAAGAACATTTTTTATTATCATTCTTCCTTCTGCTGAAGTGTCCATTCCGTAGTTGATAGATGAGAATGGAGTCTGTGCACCGGCTCTGGAGTTCATAGTATTGAGATTATGAATAAGTGCCTCCATTGCTTGATATGTAGCTCTTTCAGTTTCAGCTACAGCTTCTTTTGCAGCAAATTTTTGAAGTGAAGATATTGAAGCTTTGTCAACGCCAAGCTTTTCAAGTTCTTTCTTCTCTTGTGACATATACTCATCATGTTCTTCCATTCTAAGCTCCACACCTGAAGATAGAATTTTGTTCTGAATTTCTTTTAAAACGCTTTCTTCTATATCCATATCAGCTTTTAAGAATATAGCTTTTCTAAGATTTTTTCTATAATTCTTTATGTATGTCTTTTTTACACCAGGAGCAAGACCATAATCAAAATTGGCAATACTTTGTCCGCCATGTTGGTCATTCTGGTTGGACTGGATAGCAATACA
>JAZUOB010000208.1:0-3803 GCA_045604425.1 Clostridia bacterium | reverse complement strand
GCATCCATGGCACCTTCTGCACTTCCTGCGCCTACAATGGTATGAACCTCATCAATAAACAGTACTATTTCCTTTGATTGTTTTACCTCGTCAACGACCTTCTTAAGACGTTCCTCAAATTCACCACGGTATTTTGCACCGGCTATCATTCCACTAAGGTCAAGACACACCAGACGCTTGTTCATAAGCGGCTCCGGAACATTACCTGAAACTATTTTTTGAGCAAGTCCTTCTATAACCGCCGTTTTACCAACACCCGGCTCACCGATAAGGCATGGATTGTTTTTTGTCCTTCTGGATAAAATCTGGATAACTCTATCTATTTCTTTGTTTCTGCCAATAATTGGGTCAAATTTATTCTCACGTGCCATTTGGGTGAAATCACGTCCGTATTGGTCTAATGTAGGTGTTTTCTGCAGCGCAGCGTTTTTTGACTGAGCATTCTGCTTGTCACTCTCCACTCCGTCCACAGCTGATACTACATTGTTATAAAACGATGACATATTCACATTCAGTCCTCGAAGAATTCTGGCACCAACCCCGTCACCGTCATGAATAATTGCCATAAGTATATGCTCTGTTCCAATATAGCCATGACCCAGACGATGAGCTTCCAATGCGCTCATTTCCAAAATTCTTTTAGTTCTTGGTGTAAGTGGTATATCAGTATTTTCACCAAGCGGTGCACCGCTGCCGATAATTCTCTGGATTTCATTTATCACTGTATCATAAGTAACTCCTGCTTTTTCCAGTTCTTTGGCTGCGACACCACTGCCCTCTCTTATCAAACCTAAAAGAAGATGCTCACTGCCGATGTATCCATGTCCCAAAGTGCACGCAGCATCATGAGCCAGGTTGATAGCATTTTTTGCTTTTTCTGTAAAATTTGAATTCATAAAACATTCCTCCTTATAAGTTTTTTCTCAATAATTCTGCCCTCTTTATATCTCTTTGATCAGGAGTCAGATCTTCACCGCCAATCCCCCCCGGCTGCATTGATACTATCAATTCCATTACAGGAATTTTTTGTTTTGAAGTAATTATTCCCATATTTAAGCCCAATAAAACATCACTTAACAACGACATGGCTTCTTTTGAACTGATTATTCTGGCATGCTTTGCTATCCCAAAGGATCTAAAGAGTTTGTCTTCAAGTTTTACTTTATTTGTTTTTAAAAGTTCTTGTCTTGCTTCTTTTTCAAATTTTATAATTTGATCTACAACACCTTTTACTCTGTCTAGAATTTCTTTTTCATCTATCCCCATGGTAATCTGATTTGAAATCTGATAGAAGCATCCGTCAGCTTGTGTACCTTCGCCGTTATATCCCCTGACAGCGATGCCAATGTTGGATGCCGAAGAAACGATCCTTGAAATTCTACCCGTCATACATAGAGCCGGCAAATGCATCATAACCGAAACTCTCATGCCTGTACCTGCATTTGTGGGGCAAGATGTTAAATAACCGATTTTTTCATCAAAAGCAAAGTCAAGACTTTCGCTTAGAACATCATCAATTTTATTACAAATATCATACGCTTCATTAGGCTTATATCCTCCAAGTATTACCTGCTCTCTTATATGGTCTTCTTCCATAATCATAATGCTCTTGGTTTCATCCTCGCTTATAAGACAATCTCTGAAAGCTCCTTGAAGCATTTGTCTGCTTATAAGATGTCTTTCTGAGTACTTTAGTTTCTCTGTAGGGGAAAGATGTGCAAGATGTATATCGCTAAAATCCGAAGCAAGAGTTGAATTTGAAGAAAAAATCGCATCTTTGATTTTTTGGTTTATTTTTTGTGGCTCTTTCAACCTGGCAGGAAATGGTACCCCTGACAGATTTCTTGCAAGTCTTACTCTTGTACTGATTACTATATCATTATTTTCAGTCATACTCCAAATCACTCTGCTCCCTCCTTCTCAAGTTCTAAAATTTCTTTGTGAATTCGTGCTGCCTCTTCATACTCTTCAGCCTTTACGGCTGCTTGTAATTCCTTTTTCAAATTCTCAATCATTTTCTTTTTTGAAAGCTTTGATTTGAGGTTAAAGGGTATCTTTCCGGTATGAACAGGATTTCTGTGAAGCTGACGAAGAACTTCATCCAACTGATATTCAAAAGTTTTATAACATTCACTGCATCCAAGCTTCCCTGTGCTCATAAATTCATTATAGGACAAATCACACACAGGACATCTTTTTGTCTTTGTCTGATTTATCGGCAATTGAATAAACTCTGCATTATCAAAAATATCAAATATATCAAACAACATTTTATATCACCTCATTAATATTTGTAATAATATTTTTAAGCATCTGGGCTCTTATACGGTTTTTGAATGGTTGATTTATAATAAGACTTTTATCCGAAAGTGCTGCACCAAGCAATCTATATTCTTTTTTGGATATAAAGTTTGCTTCCAGTAAAGTGGTAAGTATACTTTGACATAAAGATGCATCAGCCTCCTCAGGCACGGATTCAACTATAGAAGATAGAATACTGTCACATGCGATTCGTTTTATTTTCAAATATCCCCCACCACCACGTCTTGATTCAATTATATATCCATTTGAAGGAGTAAATCTTGTGGATAAAACGTAATTTATCTGAGACGGAACACAATCAAATACTGATGCAAGCTCATTTCGTTTCAGCTCAATCCATTGGTCTTCATTATCCAGCAAATGAAGTATGAAGGTTTCTATTCTATCACTTAAGCCCATTTACATACCACCTTTTTGACTTTCTCTGACTTTCAATTTGATTATATCCCCCGTCTTTTTATTTGTCAATACATTTATTAAGTATATTTTGTGAATTTTTTGTTAACACTAGATTGGGGAACACGCACATTATTTTATCAAAATAGCACAAAATATAGTTGCAAATCATTTTTTATTGATTAAAAATTTTGCTTGATATTTGTCGAATTATATGGTATAGTATACTGAGATAAGTAAATATACGAAGGGATGGTGCAAGTATGCCAACATCATTGGAAAATAGTCCTATATATGGTAAATTAAGTATTATCAGCATGAAAGGCGCAGAAGATATCACTGCAAAAATCGACAGATATCTCAAAAGTTTTAGATCCTTCGAGGATGTAGATACCTACGTAACTCACGCAACCTGCCCAAGATTTGGGACCGGTGAAGGAAAATGTGTAATCAACGAATCCGTCAGAGGCCATGACGTATATATAATCTGCGATATTTTCAACTATGGTGTTACATACAAGATGTACGGATTTGAAAACCACATGAGCCCCGATGATCACTTTCAGGACTTAAAGAGAATTATAGGTGCTATGGGCGGTAAAGCAAGACGTGTAACTGTTGTTATGCCTATGCTATATGAAGGTAGGCAACACCGTCGCACAAGCAGAGAATCTCTTGATGCTGCAATTATGCTTCAGGAACTTGTGCATATGGGAGTATCAAACATTATAACATTTGATGCTCACGACCCAAGAATTTCTAATGCCATTCCCCTTTCTGGTTTTGACAATGTTCAGCCTACTTATCAAATGATTAAAGCGATCACAAGGGCTGTTCCGGATATAATCCTTGACAAGAATCACACTGTTATTATATCCCCTGACGAAGGCGGTATGTCCAGGTCAATGTACTATTCATCAGTATTGAAGCTTGATCTTGGTATGTTCTATAAGCGAAGAAACTACAGTGTAATAATTGATGGAAAGAATCCAATAGAAGCACATGAATATTTAGGAAGAGACCTTGACGGCAAAGATGTTATTATCGTAGATGACATGATATCTAGTGGGGAATCTATGATTGTT
>JAZUOB010000207.1:0-9310 GCA_045604425.1 Clostridia bacterium | reverse complement strand
CGAAAGCGTTGCAAACGATATAAGAAATATGCTGAAAGATATAACCGGTGCCAAAGTTTCAACAGAAGCGTCAAGTACAGCCATGTCCATGTCTACAGATGAGGTAGAGTTTAATTTTTCAGGCAGTGATGAAGAAGAATTAAAAAGCTATGTAATAGACGCCCAGAAAATACTGAAGGATATCCCCGGCATTGTAGAGACAAGTACATCTATACAGGAAACACAGCCGGAGGTCAGGGTAAAGCTTAACTCATCAAAGGCGGCAAGGTACGGTATGACAACGGCGGGGGTTTCTTCTATGGTTAATTCGGTGCTTGGTGCAACTTCTGCATCAAAATACATGGACCAAGGCTCCGAGTTTGATATAAAGGTGGTTTACCCAAAGTCCTACATAGAAGATTATAATCAGCTAAAGCACCTTAGGATAAAAACTCCTGCAAACAGGTGGGTTGCACTTTCTGATATTGCAGATGTAAGTATACGCGAGGGTAGTACCACATTAAAGAGAGTAGACCAGAAAAGAGTGTACACTCTCACAGGTAAATTCTACGATACTGACATGGCCACAGTCACCTCTTTTTTTAACAAAGAGCTTGAAAAGTCCCAAAAGCCTGACAGCGTCTCGGTAGTTTCAGCCGGAAGCTTTGAGGTGATGATGGATGCAATGGTTTCTTTGTTTGGAGCGATTTTGCTTGGTATACTTCTTATGTACATGATTATGTGTGCCCAGTTTGAAAATATTAAACAACCATTTATTATATTGTTTACCATTCCTTTGGCAATGATAGGTGTGGTTCTGGCACTGGTTATTACAAATAGCCCTCTGTCAGTAATAGGATGTATAGGTATTCTTATGCTTATGGGTATAATAGTAAATAATGCTATAGTCATGATAGACTTTGCAAATGTTGCAAAAAAAGAAAACCCGGATATGAATGCTACAGAAATAATGGTTTATGCAGGAAAAACAAGACTAAGACCTATTCTTATGACATCCCTTACATCCATACTGGGATTTTTGCCAATGGCACTTTCCACCAAGGAAGGCTCCGAGATGATGAAGCCTCTTGCAGTAGTGCTTTTAGGTGGTTTGTTTGTTGGAACTTTTCTGACCCTATTGTTTATACCGGTGGTATATGCAAGTTTTGAAAGAAAAAAGAATAAACACAAAAAAAGAAGGTAATAATATAAATGTAAATTTCAAAATTTACATTATACCTTCCCTTTTAAAAGAGGAGATGCGATATCAATGTATCGTATCTCCTCTTTAATTTTAGCTGAAAAACTTACGGTCCAGACTTCTGTATTGTATGGCCTCTGCAATATGCTCTTTTTTGATATCAGCACTTTTATCAAGGTCAGCAATTGTCCGTGCCACCTTGAGTATTCTTGAGTGCGCTCTTGCGGTAAAGCCCAGCTTGTCAAAGGCACTTTTCAAAAGATTGTCAGCATCAGTGTCAAGAGAGCAGAACTTTTGCAGCATACCGGCTGAAAGCTGTGCATTTGAAAAAATACCTTCATAGTCTTTGTATCTTTCAAGCTGAAGCTTTCTGGCTGTGTCTACTCTCTTTTTTATTTCAGAGCTTTTTTCTCCCTTGCTTTTTTCGCTCAAATGTTCATAGGCTACAGGTGAAACCTCTACCTGAATATCTATTCTGTCAAGCAGTGGCCCTGATATTTTGCTTCTGTAGGAGTGTATCTGTTGAGGTGTGCAGGTACATTCGTGGTATGGGTCTCCGTAAAATCCGCATTTGCATGGGTTCATAGAAGCCACAAGCATAATGTTGCAGGGGTATGTTAAAGTGGCGTTAACTCTGGAAATAGTCACCTTTCTGTCCTCAAGAGGCTGCCGAAGTACCTCCAGAACATCCCTCTTAAACTCCGGAAGCTCATCAAGAAAAAGTATGCCGTTGTGAGCAAGAGAAAGCTCTCCGGGCCGGGGCACACTTCCGCCACCTGACAAACCGTTTGAGGATATAGTATGGTGGGGGCTTCGAAATGGCCTTGTTCTTATAATGGGAGTACCTTCCGGCAGACACCCTGCAATAGAATGAACTTTTGTGACCTCAAGAGCTTCATCAAAGGTCATATCCGGCAGTATACCGCACATTCTTTGAGCAAGCATGGTCTTGCCTGTTCCGGGGCTTCCGATAAGAAGTATATTATGATTGCCTGCTGCTGCAATTTCAAGAGCTCTTTTTACATTCTCTTGTCCTTTTACGTCACAAAAGTCCAAAAAAGAGTCGGCGTCTATGTCAAAAAGATTTTCCATGTCTTTTTTGTACGGGTCTATGTACTCTTCACCTGAAAGATGCATTTTCAGTGCCGAAATATCACTGACAGGATATATATTTGCGCCTTCTACTATTGCGGCTTCATCTTTATTCCCGATTGGTACATAAAAATCTGTGTACCCCATTTTGTATGCAGATATAACCATGGGCAGAACACCCGGCACAGCCATGATTTTGCCGTCCAGAGAAAGCTCGCCGATAAATACGGATTTTTCCTGATGTGACATATCAAGCTGACCGGTGGCTTCAAGGATTGCCACACTGATTGGGAAATCATAGCCTGCTCCCTCTTTTTTTGTGGCTGCGGGGGCAAGATTTATAGTTATATGCTTTGAGGGGAATTTCAGGTTTGAATTCTTTATGGCGGACTTTGCACGTTCTTTTGACTCCTTTACCGCAGTGTCCGCAAGACCGATTACCTCCATGCCGGGCATACCGTTTGATATGTCAGCCTGAACTTTTACCATAAAACCGTCCATTCCGCTTAGTCCTACTGTGTTTATCTGGGCAAGCATTATAAATCAAGTCCTTTCAAAAGTTTCTCTTGCAGTTCATATATAATGTGTGCTACCGCATGGTTTGTATGAGGTGCAGTAGTTCTTTTTGCAATCTTCAAAATCTCCTCATGTGCATCCAAAGGGCAGTAGCTGATATCCGAAGACAGAAGCAGGGTTTTGTCATTTTCATAATCACCTACTGAAATAGTAGTCTTTGCTCCGGTATATTCTTTCAGATATTTAAGACAAATGCCTTTGCCGCCATTTGAAGCTCTCATTTCAAGACCCTCAGGCCAGCTTCTTTCAAATATAAACTCCGGTGAGTATTTTTCTGTCAGCATATTTCGGGTCTTTATTGCAGCATCTTTGTCATCAAAGGCAAATACGATTTTGTTTATAGGCCCCAAAACCTTGTCAAAGTCCGATAGTGTGGGATTTTCAAAAAAATATTCATCAAAAGAGAAGATACTTATTCTCGAAAGATGAGGGTTTTTTAAAACTTCTTGAGCAATAACCTTTTTAGAGTTTTCAAAGGTGCAGTCAAGAAGCTTTTTATTTCTTTTTGTATCATAAATCAATGTGCCGTTTATAGCGATAACAGGTGCGTTTATAGGTACATTTAAATTTTTAATATAGCTGACAGCTCTGCCGGTGGCAAGGGTGAATAATCCCCCGTTTTGTATGAAATAATTGATAGCTTCAATATTTTCTTTTGATATATTTTTGCCTGTTGCCAGTGTGCCGTCTATATCACTGGCAAGCAGGATTGAGTCAAATATTCCCATGATTATTTTTGTCCTCCTGACAAAACAAGCCTCTCTACCGCTTGCCACTGGGGAAGCTCTCCTCGTTTGACAGACAGGTCAAGCATAGTAATGTCCATAAGTATTCGGCTTAAATGTTCTTCTGTAAAGGACTTTGCCGCCTGCTTATATTTTTGGACAAAGAATTTTGGCACTCCAAGCTCCTGATGAAATATGTCATAAGCAATATTTTGACGGGTTAGGATTTTACATTTCAAAAGCTTTGAAAAAGTGCTGTATGCAGTGTATAAAATCAAAAAAGGTGATTCTTTGTTGGTTTTCAGCTGCTCCAGTATTATAAGAGCACCCTCTGTATCGTTCTTCATCATACAATCGCACAGGTCAAAAACCTTTGCTTCCAGTGTTTTGGATGCAAGGCGGTTGATGACAGGTGCAGTTATTTCTTCATCGGAATAAGAACAAAGCTTTAAAAGCTCATTTTTTAATGTCAAAAGACTTCGGTCGGACATATTTATCAAAAATGCTGCATTTTCTCTTGAAATCTTTTTGCCCATATTTTTTGTTTCCCGTATTACCCATGTGACAAGGTCTGTATCGTCAGGGTGCAAAAATTCCAAAACAAATCCGTGTTTTTCTGCCGCCTTGTATACACCGCTTCTTTTGTCAACATCGGTTTCCCTGAATACAACTACAGTATCATCAGGTATATTTTCAAGGAGGTTTTTATAAAAATCTTTTGTGGCTTCTGCTGTCTTGGACTTGAATGCGCCGCTGTCTTTGAAAAGTACAAGCTTTCGGTCTGTCATCATGGGAAATGACTCCATAGCCTGCGAAACATCATAAAGGGATGAATCTGAGTCAAGAGTAATATGGTTAAATTCTTCAAAGTCCATGTGGGGTATAAGTTTTGTGATTTGTCCGATGTAATAATCCATCAAAAAAGACTCTTCCCCAAAAAACAAGTAGAGTTTATGAAGTTTATTTTCGCTGAGCTGATTTTTAAGGTCAGTCATTTTTTGTTTTGAATCGGCATTTTTAGCTGCCATGAACAAACCACTCCTTGTAGGAATATACTTTTTTGATACCTGATAGATTTATTATAAAATTTATTTCGCCGTTTTTGTCAGTGCGAAGAATTTTTGTACCGGACCGGTTGAGTCTGTCTACAACTGCTTTTGAGGGGTGACCATATGGGTTGTCCTCACCAACAGAAATAACAGAATATTTGGACTTTGCAAAATTTATAAACTCCTCACCGCTTGAGGTAGCAGAGCCGTGATGTGGGACCTTTAAAATATCCGCTTCTATTGGCACAAGATTATCCTCTGCAAATACTGTGATATCACCGGGGAAAAGCATTCTGACATCGCCATACTCAACTGTTGCAACTATGGAATTGTCATTGTTTAAATTATATGTGCCTGATGAGTGAACTTTGCATACCAGATTTTTTGAAAGTTCAAATTTTCCGCTGTCTTTTATGGGGATAACTACAGTATTACGGACTTTAGCTTCTGCCTCTATTATATCACGCAAGTCATTGTCTGGCAAGTAGTCGGGTATAAATAATTTGCTGACAGGAATAGCTTTCATAACAGAGATTACGCCGTCTGTATGGTCGCTGTCATAATGTGAAACCAAAATACTGTCAATTTTGTTTATGCCCTGAGACACAAGAAAGGGAACAACCTCTTTTGTGCCGATATCATAATCGGAGTATGGAGCAGTGCCGCCACCGTCAATCATGACGGTATGATTGCCAGGTGTTTGAATAATGCAGGCATCGCTGTTCCCTATGCTTAGAAAAGTCACTTTTGCGTCAAAAAGTCCGGTTATAAAATTAACTGAAAGCACAAAACATACTAAACCGCTAAGTATTTCTGCTTTTATGTTTCTTCTGCCTCTGAGTTTTCGGTTTAAGCAGAATAAAACCATATAAAACGCAATAGGAAATTCTATGGAGCTAGCTTGTGTATTTATGTTTGCAAATGGAAGAAGAGCCGCGCCGGTACACAGCTTTTGAAGAACTGATGTGAAAAATTCAAGTCCTGCTCCCCAAAATGTGCCGGTAAGCATAAACACAAAAAATCCCCCATAGAACAAAGGATACAAAATTGTTACCAGTGGAGTCAGAACAACCCCTAGAATAAATGACCAAGGCGTTATATTCATAGAGAAGAAACAACACAGAGGATAAATACCTACTGTTATGATAAGATATATCGCAAGAAAAGGAGAAAGGTATCTGTTCTTTACATATTTATTTATAATTTGATAAATATCCCTATAAAAAATCCTGATAAGAATTACTGATGCCAAAGATAATATAAATGCAGGCTCTGTCAAAGTCAGAGGATTGAAAATACCGATAATGAGAACAGTGGTATACATCACTATAGACGGAGAGTATATTTTGAGAGTCCTTGTTATAAAGTACGCAGAAATAAAGAAAAGACATATTCTCCAAGCCGACGGCATTAGTGTATTCATAAACAGATACAAAAAGAATATACAGGTCCCAAAAAGAAAATATCTGTTTCTGTGTTGTATCTTACCTGCAAGCAAAAACAGCAATATAGAAATATGAATAAAAGGACAATACAAATATCTGTAGGTGCCGGCATAAATCATTCTATCTTTATCAAGAGGGGGAATATCGGATTTGTTGTTCAATATTACCGCTTTCAAAAATGAGGCGGTTTTGTGAGGGAAAAATGATATGTAGCTTTCAATTTTAGAATTTACAAACAAAGATATTTTCGCCTTTATTGAAAGTGGCATTCTTTTGGGTGAAATATGGATATCGTCAGAGTACATAGAAAAGTGTATGCCTTGTCTTTGATAGTATTTTTTCGCATTAAAGCTTGATGAGTTGTCAGGCTCTTTTATAATTTTCAGCGTGCCCTTTACAGATATACTGCTTTTTTCTACAACTTGTTTATCTTTTGTCGATATCTTGATTTTTTCTTTAAGATTTATAGTCGAAGAGTCTGTTTTTATAGCGCTTGTTTCAAGAATAAATTGTGATATACCGTTTGAAGATGTGACGTTAGACGCTACAGCGCCCACAAGCTCTACCTCTTTTCCCCGGTATAAATAAGCAGGCCTGAGGCTTGTGTCCGTTTTAAGACTGCAAAATAAAATTCCCAAAAAGAAAAAACATGGAATAATGAAAAATACATAAACCCTAACCTTTTTGATGAGGCAGATTATCAGTGTTAACATAAAAGGAACCAATACAAGCCCCGGAATAAGAGATAGTGCAAATTCCAAAGTCAAACCGGCTGTTGATGCAAATAAGACTCCAACAAAAAACATTACAGCTGCAGCTGATATGCCAGAAATCATATAAAAACTTCCTTTTTATCCTTAGTGATAAAGATATTATACACAATACAGCATCAAAATCAAGGGTTTAAGTAAACCTAAAAAAAGAGGCTGCTTGATACAACCTCTTCTTTTAGGTTTTACTTCTTTTCGAATGAATTACAATCAGTACATTCCACCATTGTAGGATTCATTTCGTGAGTTCCGATGCTTACTGAGTTTAGAGTACAATAATTTGCATCACCACAATGGTGAGCGCACTGTTTTACTGTACACTTGATGCTCTCGTTTGCTTTGTTGCAATTAGCCATCTTCTCTGACTCCTTTCAAAAACCGCTTAAATTCTTTATGGCAAATATATATTTATATCCGCCGGACTGTAACGCCGGCGGACTTTTTCCGTCTGCATTACAATCATATTTTGTGTTGCTTTTTTAGAGAAATACATGGGAAAATATAGAAACTTTAATGAGTGTCCTTTTTGTTGGACACTTAGTTTTATATAATCAATACAGAAGAACATACAAGAAGGAGGAACAGTTATGGATAAGGTACAGATTATGGGGGTTTTATCGGCTTGTGTATTTGCACTTTTAGGTTTTTTGGAAAGCGGAGTTATAGCGGTGGTTGGTGTGGTTATATCCTGTGTGCTTTGGGCTTTAGTTTTTACAAAAGAACAAGAAAATAAAAGAAAAAGTTTTCAAAGAACAAAAAGAGCACTGGTAAGAAGCAGAATGAGAAGAAATTATATAGGAGGCACACTATGAAACAGCTTATTGAAACATTAAATAATATGACTGAGGTTTTGATAGGTATAGACCGGAAGCTTGATAAAATCAGTAATAAAGTCAGCGATGTGGATAATAATCTTTTGGGAAGCTTTGATTCTCTTCGAGGTCTTGGTCTTAATAACAGTATAAGTGATTTGTATCAGATACTTACAACTATAGGTTATGATATTAACAGGATGAACGGTGATTTTATAAAAGATTAAAACAATTGAGTTTTATCTTTCTTTTGGACAAAGAAAGAATTTCATACAAGTGTTTTTTTGATTTGATTTATTCAGCACTCACACAAGAAGCCAAAAAATGTACGTTTGCAAACAGCTCTTAAAATTGATGCAATCTTTTTTCTATTTATATTGTAATCTAAATGTCAATAAATATAAGATGTTCCGTAATTGACAATATGGGTATTTATGGTACAATTAAGATGGGTTAGATTTGAAGTTTTTATAAAAAGCTGAGAATAAAAAACCAGCTTATATACAATAATAAATTTGTTTATAAAAGAGGTGAACAGCGTGGCAAAACCTGACAAAACTGTACTGAAAGAGACAGGGTACATTGCTTTTTGCACCTTGGTAATGAGCCTTATAATGCAAGTGGTATTTGCGCTTTTATCTAAGTGGGACTATACCGTAGCTTTAGGGAATCTATGGGGCGCATTTATCGGGGTTTTCAATTTCTTTGTAATGGGTCTTTTTATCCAGAAAGCAGTGACAAAAGAAGAAGAGGAAGCTAAAAAAATTATCCGCCTTTCCCACAGCATAAGAACAATGTTTCTTCTCATTAGTGTGGTTATAGGCGTGGTAGTGCCTTTCATGTCAACCATGAGCGTTATAATTCCTTTGTTTTTCAGCCGTATTGCCATAGCACTAAGACCTCTTAAAAAAGATTCACCCAAGGAGGTGTCAGGACAAAATGAATAAAAAGACACCGCGGTTTTTGGTGGTGGATATTATGTATTTACTCCTCATGGTGCTTCCGGTGTTGGCTGCGATGATTGTGCGTGTGCTTACAAAACCGCTTTCTCAGGGGATAGATATTAGGGGAGCTATGATATTTTTCAAAATCCCTATGCCCTTGCAGCCTTTTGTAATTACAGAGTCACAGCTAAATTCTGTTTGTGTGATTTTGTCTGTTTTGGGTCTTTGCCTTTATATGACTCACGGAATAGGCAAAATGCCTATGCTCACGCGTCATCATTTTGCAGAGCTTGGAGTACAAAAGTTAAAAGAGCTTGTAGAAGTAAATATGGGTGACTATTTTAAAGGTTTTCCCGCCTTTATAGGAGCTGTGCTTCTCCTTTCGGCTTTTTCAAGTCTTTTATCTCTGCTTGGCTTGTATCCGCCCACTTCCGATATCAATATAGTAGGTGGCTGGGCAATTTTGGTCTTTATCCTTATTACCTACTATAAATTCAAGTGCGGACCTGTTCAGTATTTAAAATCATTCGGCGACCCGGTGCCGCTGCTTGCACCCCTTAATATAATCAGCGAAGTGGCAACGCCTCTTTCCATGGCGTTTCGTCACTATGGAAATATTTTATCGGGGGCTGTAATATCTGTATTGGTTGCTACAGGACTTCAAGGCTTGTCGTCAATGGTCTTCGGAGCACTTCCCGGGATACTTGGTGATAAAGT
>JAZUOB010000206.1:0-4728 GCA_045604425.1 Clostridia bacterium | reverse complement strand
GGTTATAAATCTATAATCAAATCAATTAGCCACGGCATCACATGTACAACTGATCTTTGCAACGAAAATGAAGTATGGAAGGTTATTTTCTGTCTTTCAGAGGAAGTTGCATCAAGACTTCGTACAGAAAATCTAAGTGCCTACGGAATAGCAATTTCTGTTCGGGATAATGAGTTAAAAACCAAGGAATTTCAAAAAAAATTACTTTTCCCCATTCACTCACACCGGTCTATTGCTGACGCAGCATATGAATTGTACACAGATAATTATGATAAAAATATTCATGTGCGTTCTGTGTCCGTACGTGCAATAAATCTGCAATCCACAAACTCTCCTGTACAATACAATATTTTTTCGGATATAGACAAAGAATCCAAAAGAAACACTATTGACATTACCATAGATAGTCTGAAAAGGAAGTTTGGAGAACAAAGCATAACATATGCCTGCCTGATGCAAGATATAAAAATGCCCCAAACATCACTTCATATAATGCCCGACAGAATGTATATGTAAAAAAGTCACTATCGTGACTGTCGTTCGCACTGCTCACTTCCATAGGTAGACTTTTTTGTAATTTAGGAAATTACAACTTAAAAGTAGTAATTTCCTAAAAGATAAAAAAACATGGTGTTGCTTAGTGCAACACCATGTTTTTTGTTATTCAGCTTTTAAATACGCATCTAAATTACGCACAGCAGTTTGCCCTAGAGAAAGCAACAAATCAAGTTGTTCCTTTGTATCACCGGAGCCGGCGGAAATCTTTATAAGATGTCCGTCTTCATAAATATTTATAGAAGGAAAAGCCACATATGCACCCGATCCAATACCTCGAATTCTTTTTTTATTGTCTCTCTTTGAATAGTTATCCGCATATATTTTTTTGATTTCACTTTCTGACAACTGAGAAGAAGGATAAGTAACCGAAATAACGATTGAGTCCCCTTTACCTACCGGATTTGTCACATAAATCGCTGTATAAGTATTATCTTTTGTATCAACTACACCATTGTGATCAAGAACCAAATCCTTTCCGCCAACAAAAGCTTCAGCTTCCTGCTCTGATATCAAATCAGTAGGCTTAACCGGTGCAATCACTTTGTCACTTTTATGACAGCCTGAAATCATTGTTACAACAAACATCAGCACTATTGCAAATATTCTTTGCATAAACCCTTTCCTCCGCATTTATATAATCACTTGAGTAAAACTGCTTCCTTTACCTTTTTAGCAATATTTTCAGCTGTAAGGCCATAAATTTCAAAAAGTTCAGCAGGTGTTCCGGATGCTCCAAACTTATCAGTACCAACCATTTTAACTGGTACCGGATGATTTTTGCATACTACTTCACAAACTGCACTTCCAAGACCACCCATAACACTGTGTTCTTCGGCTGTCACTACTGCGCCTGTTTCTTTTGCAGCTTTAGTAATAATATCTTCATCAATCGGCTTAATGGTATGAATATTAACTACACGAGCATTTATTCCGTCTTCTTTAAGCAACTCTTTTGCTTTCAAAGCGTATCCAACCATAAGACCTGTAGCTATGATAGTTGCATCTGTACCTTCAGCCACTTCAACACCTTTTCCCAGTTCAAATTTATAATCAGCAGGATTGATATCTTCTACTGCCAATCTTCCAAATCTCATATACACAGGGCCCTCATACTTGCACGCTGCTTCAACAGCCTGCATAGCTTCGATATCGTCTGCCGGGTTTATAATCACCATTCCAGGAATTGAACGCATCAAAGCAATATCTTCAAGGCATTGGTGTGTAGCACCGTCTTCGCCTACAGAAATACCCGCATGTGTAGCACCAATCTTTACATTCAAATGGGGATATCCGATAGAGTTTCTTATCTGCTCAAAAGCACGTCCTGCTGCAAACATTGCAAATGATGAAGCAAATGGTATCTTACCGCAAGTTGCAAGTCCTGCTGCAACAGACATCATATTTCCTTCTGCAATACCTGCATTTATAAATCTTTCAGGATATTTTTTCTTAAAAATATCAGTCTTTGTTGACTTAGAAAGGTCTGCATCAAGAACTACAACCTGTTCATTGACGCCGCAAAGCATCAAAGCTTCTCCGTATGATTCTCTTGTTGCTCTTTTTGCCATTATATCTCACCCTCCAATTTCTCAATCAAAGTATCAAGTTCTTTAATTGCTTGATTATACTGCTCTTCGTTAGGAGCGTTTCCGTGCCAGCCTGCATTGTTTTCCATGAATGATACATTCTTGCCTTTTACAGATTTCATAATTATACAAGTAGGCTTGCCCTTTGTATTCTTTGCTATATCTATAGCATTTCTAAGTGATGCAAAATCATGAGCATCAGCCATAACAACATTCCAACCAAAAGCTTCGAACTTTTTGTCTATAGGGGTTGGATTCATAACCTCTGTAATATTTCCGTCAATCTGCAATCCATTGAAATCAACAAAAGCTGTGAGATTGTCAAGCTTATAATGAGCAGCAAACATAGCCTGCTCCCAAACTTGTCCTTCCTCTAATTCACCGTCTCCGAGAATTGTGTATACTCTATAATCAGCGCCGTCAAGTTTACCTGCATAAGCCATACCACCGGCTGCACTGATACCTTGTCCAAGAGAGCCTGTAGACATATCTACACCCGGAACTCCCTTCATATCTGGATGCCCTTGTAAATAGCTGCCAACTCGTCTAAATGAAGTCAAATCCTCAACAGGGAAAAAACCTCTTTCTGCCAATGCTCCGTAAAGCGCAGGAGCTGTGTGTCCTTTTGAAAGCACCAATCTGTCTCTGTCAGCCTTTTTAGGATTTGACGGATCAATATTCATAACTTCATTATAAAGAAGTGCCAAAAGATCCGCTATCGACAAAGATCCACCGGGATGTCCGGACTTTGCTGAATAGACAGCTGTAAGTGCATCTTTTCTGATTTTGTTTGCAATTATTGCAAGACGTCTTTCTTCCATTTTATACCCTCCATAATTATATATTTACAGCACGAGCTGCAAATTATCATTGTTATTCTATGGCGCTGTTAAAAGCTATAGACATTATTTCGTCCATTCTTTCGTGTTGCCCCGACAGATACAAATATCCAACTAATGCTTCAAATCCTGTAGCCCTTCTATAATCTACAACATCTGCATTTTTAGGGACTGTCTGGGATTTGGCATTTCTCCCACGCTTATATACAGCCTCTTCCTTAGAAGTTATAATCCCCTCTAAAGCCCTGATACTGTTGGACTGCGCATGGGCCTTGACATATTTGATCGCTTCTCTGTGAAGCTTATATGCAGGCATACCCGAATGAGCCAAAATAAGCTTATTTCGAACATATACTTCGTATATACTATCTCCTATGTACGCAAGTACCAACGGAGCAAGAAGCTCCGGTTTTTCTATTCTGTCTTTGTCCATTTCACACCCATTGGAGTATCTTTTAATACTATATTCATACTCTTTAACTTATCTCTTATTTCATCTGCTGTCTTGAAATCTTTTGCTTTTCTGGCTTCTTCTCTTTTTTCAATCAAAGCCTCTATTTCACTGTCAAGAATGTTATTATTCTCTTTTGTGAATATTCCAAGCACAGCTCCAAGCTCTCTAATCAATCCAAGAGTCTTTTCAATTACTGATGATGCATAAACATTTTTTGTGTCAAAGGATGTATTTGCATGATAAGCTATATCAAAGATTACAGAGATAGCATCAGCAGTGTTCAGATCGTCGTCCATAGCTTCTATAAATTTATTCTTGAAGCTATCAAGCTTTTCCTGATATTCAATTTCTTCTTTTGAAAGCTCTCTGTCCTCACTTTTTGAAAGCATAAATTCCAGATTGTCTATACATGTATAAACTCTTGCAACCGCTGATTTAGACTGTTCCATAAGCTTGTCACTGAAGTTTATTGGATTGCGATAATGAGCGCTGAGCATAAAATAACGAATTACTTCATAATCATATTTTGCGGAAATATCACGCACAGTAAAGAAATTACCTAATGATTTACTCATTTTCTTGTTATCAATATTGATATAGCCATTATGCATCCAATAGTTTGCAAAAGGCTTATCATTTGCAGCTTCACTTTGAGCAATTTCATTTTCGTGATGCGGAAAAACTAAGTCCTGACCACCTGAATGTATATCAATAGTTTCACCAAGGTACTTATTTACCATTGCAGAACACTCAATATGCCAGCCCGGTCTGCCCATTCCCCAGGGGCTTTCCCATGCAGGCTCGCCTGGTTTTTGATTTTTCCAAAGAACAAAGTCCATTACATCCTGTTTTTCGTCGCTTACATCAATTCTGGCACCGGCTTCAAGCTCGTCCATAGGCTGTCCTGAAAGCTTGCCATATTGTCTGAATTTCTTTGTAGAGAAATAAACATTACCGTTTACGGCATAAGCATAGCCTTTTTCTTCCAGTTTCTTTATAACGTCTATTATAGCATCAATATTCTCTGTAGCTTTAGGATGTATTGTAGCCTTGCCAATACCTAATGCAGAAGCATCTTTGAAGTATTCTTCTATAAATCTGTCACCAAGTTCTTTAACTGTGATGCCTTCTTCATTAGCTCGTTTTATCATTTTATCATCGATATCAGTAAAGTTCTGTACAAACTTTACATTATATCCTTTATACTCAAAATAACGTCTCAAACAATCAAAAACAATAAATGGACGAGCATTACCGATATGAAAATAATTATAAACCGTGGGGCCGCAGG